>JAQSYE010000302.1 GCA_029256305.1 Lacrimispora sp.
TTCATAACTGTTTTCTCCTCTTTCTACCATAATGAACTCTATGTAATAAATAGGTTCATTATAAAAAGATTTTTACTCCTTGTCAAGACTATTTACAGAATCATCAATCAAATCCCAGATTTCTTCTCTGCCCTGTTTGGTCTCCGCAGAAAATGGAATCACGGTTACATCAGGTCCGATTCCCAGTCCGGTTCGTACCACCTTTAATGCCTTTGCCACCTGGCTCCGCTTCAGTTTATCCAGCTTTGTGGCAATAATAACCGGCTGATATCCATTAGCCACAATCCAGTCATACATGGTTTTATCATTGTCCGACGGTTCATGTCGGATATCAATCAGCAAAAACACACATTTTAACATAGGGGATTTATGAAGATAATTTTCAATCATCTTTCCCCATTTTGCTTTTACTTCTACGGCTACCTTTGCATAACCATAACCGGGAAGGTCCACATAGTACAGTGCGTCATTGATGTTATAAAAATTAATGGTCTGTGTCTTGCCTGGTGAAGATGAAATTCTTGCATAGGACTTGCGGTTCATAAGGGCATTGATGAGAGAGGATTTCCCAACATTGGACTTGCCGGCAAATGCAAATTCCGGTTTTATGTTCTCCGGAAGCTTGCTGGTAATTCCGCATACAGTCTCCAGTTCTACGGTTTTAATAATCATATGATTTCCTTTCTATTCCTGGACGAAAGCCTCTTTTAATACTTCCGGCATTTCCTTTACAAATACAATTGTTAGGCCTTCTGTTATTTCTTCCGATAATTCTGCGATATCCGGACGGTTTTTATCCGGTACCAGAACCTTTTTCACACAGGCCATGCGTGCGGCAAGAATTTTCTCCTTTAATCCTCCGATGGGAAGAACCCGGCCTCTTAAGGTTATTTCTCCTGTCATGGCGACTTTGGCATACACCTTCTGGTTGATAGCGGCAGAAAGCATGGCAGTTGCCATGGTAATTCCTGCGGAAGGGCCATCTTTCGGAACTGCCCCCTCCGGTATATGCAGATGAATATCATGCTTCTCAAAATAATCATCTGCCACGTTATATTCGGGTCCTACAGATCTGACATAGCTTAAGGCGGTCTGGGCCGATTCCTTCATTACATCTCCCATTTGCCCTGTCATCTGAAGTGTTCCTTTACCAGGCATTACATTTACTTCAATCTGCAGAGTATCTCCCCCCACGCTGGTCCATGCAAGGCCTCTTACAATTCCCACCTGGTCTTCCTCATTGACATTATCATAGGATACTTTTTCTTTCCCTAAGTACTTCTCCAGCTGGCTTTCAGTTACTTCTATGATCTGGCTCTTGTCTTCTAAAAATTCTCTTGCTGCTTTTCTGAAAACAGCACCAATCCGCCGTTCTAAATTTCTGACTCCGGCTTCTCTTGTGTAATTGTGAATGATCTTTTCAATGGCCTGATCCGTTATAGTAACCGGCTTTCCCATGAGACCATTTCTTTCCTGCTGCTTTTTCACCAAATAGTTTTTGGCAATATGGAACTTTTCATTCTCTGTATAGCTGTTTATTTCAATTACTTCCATACGGTCAAGAAGAGGTCCGGGAATGGTTGTTATGGTATTAGCGGTTGCAAGAAAGAGCACACTGGATAAGTCAATGGGAAGTTCTATATAATGGTCCCTAAACTTCACATTCTGCTCACTGTCAAGCACCTCTAAAAGCGCTGAAGATGTATCACCTTTATAGTCACTGCTGACCTTGTCGATTTCATCAAGAAGCATCAGCGGGTTACTGACTCCCGCCTGCTTGACCGCCTCTGCGATTCTGCCCGGCATGGCGCCCACATATGTTTTTCTGTGCCCTCGGATTTCCGCTTCATCCCGGATTCCTCCCAGACTGATTCTTACATACTCTTTATTCAGCGCTTTTGCTACCGATCTTGCGATTGAAGTTTTTCCTGTTCCTGGAGGTCCAACCAGACACAGGATGGGGCTGGTTCCTTTTTTCGTAAGAATGCGGACTGCTAAATATTCCAGAATCCGTTCCTTTACCTTTTCCAGACCATAATGCTCTTCATCCAGTACTTTCTGCGCATGAACGATGCTGTTGTTGTCCTTTGACATCTTTTTCCACGGAAAATCAAGAACCGTATCCAGATACATTCGCACCACGTTGGCTTCCTGGCTTCCACCCGGCATGGACTTAAAGCGGTCGATCTCTTTTTGAATCTTATCTTTTATCTCTTTCTCTGCCTTTAATGCTTTCAGGCGTTTTGCATATTCATCACTGTCAGTAAGCGGATTATCCTCTCCCAATTCTTCCCGGATTACTTTCATCTGCTCTCTTAAAATGTAGTCCTTCTGATTTTTGTCAATCCGTTCCTTCACATGGGACTGCAATTCCTTTTTCACCTTAGTCACTTCAATTTCAGTAATGAGATGTTTCATAACAAGAGCATACCGTTCTTCCAGAAGTACGCTTTCAAGCACCTGCTGGCGGAGGTGGTAATCCCATGAAAGTTGAACTGCTACCTGATCTAAGAGCTCACCTAAATCCGGAATAACAAGTAATCCCGGCACTACTTCTTTGGCAATCCTTTGATTTTCCTTCCCATAAGATTCCAGTTTTTCTTTTACGATTTCAGCCATCGCCTGTATGGTAATTGGATCTAATATATCATCCGGCACCTGCAACTCTTCAATCTCACCGACAAGAAGGGGGCCTTCCCCCTCAAGCGACAGAAGCTCTGTCCGTTCCAGACCTTCTACCATGACACGGATCACATTATTAGGCAGCTTCACCAGCTGTTTAATTATGGCAACCGTTCCTACCTGATATAAGTCATCCATTCCAGGATCAGTTTCTTCCGGATTTCTCTGGGTCACCAGGCATACCTTCTGATCTCCCACCATAGCTTTTTCAACCGCTGCAATGGATTTCTCCCGACTAATATCAAAGTGTAGCATCATTTTGGGTAGAACAGTCATACCTCTCAGGGCAATAACCGGCATTGTAATTGTCTTATCTACCATTTGGTTCTCTCCTTTGCATTCAAAAAGGTGTTCCAGCAGATTGATTCGCTGTAACACCTTCCCGACTCATGCAGGGATCTATGCGATCTCGCCTGTCTTATCTTTTCTCAATTTCTGAGCCAGTGATTTTCTGGGAACTGCCGTGTCCCG
>JAQSYE010000079.1 GCA_029256305.1 Lacrimispora sp.
CTTGAAATGTCAGGAATAGATATGGAAAAAGAAGATCCTTATCGCGTGGGCGTTAGTGTGGGTTCCGGGATTGGAAGTCTGCAGGCGTTAGAGCGGGAACATAAAAAGCTATTGGAAAAAGGTCCGGGCAGAGTTAATCCTCTCCTGGTTCCCATGATGATATCCAATATGGCAGCAGGTAATGTGGGGATTCAGTTCGGATTAAAGGGTAAGTGCATCAATGTGGTTACGGCCTGCGCTACAGGAACCCATTCCATAGGAGAGGCGTTCCGATCCATCCAGTACGGGGAAGTGGATGCGATGGTGGCCGGAGGTGCGGAAGCTAGCGTTTCACCGATCGGTGTGGCCGGATTTTCGGCTCTTACTGCACTTACTACATCAGATGATCCGCTCCGTGCTTCCATCCCATTTGATAAGGACAGAAGCGGCTTCGTTATGGGAGAAGGTGCAGGCGTTGTGGTATTAGAAGAACTGGAACACGCGCTTTCCAGAAATGCCGTTATCTACGGTGAAGTAGTTGGTTACGGGTCAACTTGTGATGCATACCATATTACTTCTCCAGCTGAGGACGGAAGCGGTGCTGCAAGAGCCATGACTGAGGCCATAAAAGATGCCGGCATTACACCGGAAGATTTAGACTATGTCAATGCTCATGGAACCAGCACTCATCACAACGACTTATTTGAAACCATGGCAATTAAAGCCGCTTTAGGCGATCATGCAAAAAAGGTGAAAATCAGTTCTACAAAATCCATGGTCGGTCATCTTCTTGGCGCGGCAGGCGGCGTGGAATTCATTGCCTGTGTGAAATCAATTCAGGATGGATTTGTTCATGCTACTGCCGGTCTTGAGGAAGAGGGAGAAGGTTGTGATTTAAACTATACAAAGGGTGAGGGGATTTCCTGCGACGTAACTTATGCCATCAGCAATTCCCTGGGCTTTGGTGGTCATAATGCCAGCATTCTTGTAAAGAAGTTTGAACAGTAGGAGGCAGTCGTAATGGAAATAAATGATGTGATCAGACTGATGGAGGCCGTTTCAGAACAGGGTCTCACCAGTTTTAAGATGGAAGAGGGTGACTTTAAGTTATCCATTAAAAAAGAAAAACAGATAATGATTGCCGCAGAGGGAGATTATGTTCAGAGAAGTCTGGAGATACCTGCTTATGTCGGTCAGAATACAAACACTCCTGTATTAGAACGCGGAGCGGGCACTACAAAGGCGGAAGCACTCGCTACGGATAACGTAGTGTCATCTCCGTTAGTCGGAACCTTTTACAACGCTTCTTCACCAGACAGCACACCGTTTGTAAAGGCAGGGGATGCGGTTAAGAAAGGGCAGACGCTTGGTATCATCGAAGCCATGAAGCTGATGAATGAGATTGAATGTGAATACGATGGTGTGGTAGAAGCCATTCTGGTTGGAAATGAAGATGTGGTGGAATACGGTCAGCCTCTGTTCCGTATCCGGTAGGCTATTGTAAAATCTAAGAGAGGTCCAGGGTCGGACCTCTCTTTTGAACACAAGGAGAGAGCATGATGTTAGGTATTAAAGAAATTCAGGAAATCATTCCTCACAGACATCCGTTTTTATTAGTAGACTGCATAGAAGAGCTGGAACCGGGCGTAAGGGCTACCGGATATAAATGTGTCACTTATGATGAATCCTTTTTTCGGGGACATTTTCCAGAGGAACCGGTTATGCCCGGTGTTTTAATCATTGAAGCCCTGGCTCAGGTGGGAGCGGTTGCAATATTAAGTATGGAAGAGAATAAGGGAAAGATTGCTTATTTCGGAGCAATTGACAAGGCTAAATTTAAGAAAAAGGTACTTCCCGGAAGCAAGATAAAACTGGAATGTGAAATTATTAGAAGAAAGGGTCCGGTAGGAGTTGGAAAAGCGGTTGCCACAGTAGATGGAAAAATCGCTGCCAGCGCTGAACTGACATTTATGATTGGATAGGTGGAGACCGATGTTTGATAAGATTTTAATTGCTAACCGCGGTGAAATTGCGGTAAGAATCATAAGAGCATGCAGGGAAATGGGCATAAAAACGGTGGCTGTGTATTCGGAAGCGGATAGGGAAAGCCTTCATACCCTTTTGGCAGACGAAGCCATCTGTATCGGCCCGGCACCATCAACTCAGAGCTATTTAAATATGGAGCGAATTCTCACAGCTACCGTAGCCATGAAAGCGGACGCAATTCACCCTGGATTTGGTTTTCTTTCGGAAAATGCCAGATTTGCAGAACTCTGTCAGAAATGTAACATTACCTTTATCGGACCAGATGCTGGAATCATTAACAAGATGGGAAATAAGTCGGAAGCCAGAAAAACCATGATGGAAGCAGGTATTCCGGTAGTACCAGGCGGAAAAGAAGCCGTTCATCATGTGGAAGAAGCAAGGCAAATGGCAGAGTGGATTGGATTTCCGGTCATGATCAAGGCCTCATCAGGAGGCGGCGGAAAAGGAATGCGTATTTCCAGGAGTATGGATGATTTTGATGCCAATTTTAAGAATGCACAGTTGGAATCGGTAAAAGGATTTTCTGACGATACCATGTACATTGAAAAATACATTGAAAAGCCAAGACATATTGAATTTCAGATTCTTGCAGATCAGATGGGTCACGTAATCCATTTAGGAGAACGGGACTGTTCCATTCAGAGACGGCATCAGAAGGTTCTGGAGGAATCCCCTTCAGCAGCAATTTCAGATGAACTGCGCCATCAGATGGGTGAAGTTGCAGTTCGCGCAGCAGAAGCCGTTGGTTACGTAAACGCAGGAACCATTGAATTTTTGCTTGATAAGGATAAAAATTTCTACTTTATGGAGATGAATACAAGAATTCAGGTAGAGCATCCGGTAACAGAAATGGTAACTGGGCTTGATCTCATAAAGGAACAGATCCGCATTGCAGCAGGAGAGCCACTGAGCGTGTCACAGGCTGATATTACAATTGACGGCCATGCCATTGAATGCAGAATTAATGCGGAAAATCCGTCTAAAAACTTTATGCCTTGTCCCGGTCTTATTAAAAATGTTCACGTACCGGGTGGCAATGGAGTACGAATTGACACCCATATTTACAATGATTATAAGGTTCCGGCAAATTATGATTCCATGCTGATGAAGCTGATTGTTCATGGCAAGGATCGTACGGAAGCAATTGCAAAGATGAGAAGCGCCCTTGGGGAGCTGATTATTGAAGGCATTGAAACAAATATAGATTTTCAGTTTGAAATATTAAGTCATGAAGCATATCGCGATGGTGATGTGGATACAGACTTTATTCCTAAATTCTTCCCGGATTATGTCCGGTAAACAGGGAAAGGAGCAGATCTTATGTTAAGAGACATGTTTAAGAAAACTTATACCCTGATTGACAGCAAATATAAGACGGTGGAGAAAACCGGAGAACCAAATATTCCGGAAGGGCTTTGGAAAAAATGCAACAAATGCTGTCAGCCAATCTATGCGGAGGATGTGAGGAGCAGTCATTACGTCTGTCCAAAGTGTAAGGGATACTTCAGAGTTCACGCTTTTCAGCGAATTGAAATAACTGCGGATGCAGGAACCTTTGAAGAATGGGATAAGGAGATTGAGTTTGAGAATCCGCTTGATTTTCCAGCATATGAAAAAAAGATTGCTGCAGCCAGAGAAAAAACAGGACTGTCAGAAGCCATTGTGACAGGTGTCTGTGAAATTAACGGTCAAAAAGCTGTATTAGGCGTCTGCGATGCGGGCTTTATTATGAGTAGTATGGGGCACGCAGTAGGAGAAAAGATTGCCAGAGCAGTGGAACGTGCGACTGCTGAGAAGCTTCCGGTGGTTATATTCGCCTGTTCCGGCGGAGCCAGAATGCAGGAGGGGATCGTGTCCTTAATGCAGATGGCAAAAACCTCTGCCGCATTAAAACGCCACCATAAGGCAGGTCAGCTTTATGTCAGCGTTCTTACAGATCCAACAACCGGTGGTGTTACTGCAAGCTTTGCAATGCTTGGAGACATCATTCTGGCAGAGCCGGGAGCATTAATTGGTTTTGCAGGCCCCCGTGTGATTGAACAGACGATAGGACAGAAGCTTCCGGAAGGTTTCCAGAGGGCGGAATTTTTACTAGAACATGGATTTGTTGATAAACTGGTTCCAAGAGAAGAGATGAAAGAGACATTAACCTCTATCTTAAGGCTCCACAATCCCCACAATAAGGAAACTTTTTGTGTGGATAACCAGGAAACAGATGAGACTAACTGTGGAAAAAAGAATGGGCTCTGGTTTAAAAAGAGCAAACGAAGCCCATGGGATACGGTGCAGCTGTCTAGAAGCGCTGAACGCCCTGTAGCCTCTGACTATATTCATCAGATCTTTGATGATTTTATGGAGTTTGCAGGAGACCGTTATTTTAAAGATGACGGAGCGATTGTAGGTGGAATTGCCACATTTCATGGAATGCCTGTCACCGTGATCGGACAGGAAAAAGGTAAGAATACAAAGGATAACATCAGGCGGAATTTTGGAATGCCTTCACCGGAAGGTTACAGAAAAGCCTTAAGGCTGATGAAGCAGGCGGAGAGTTTCAATCGTCCAATCATCTGTTTTGTGGATACTCCGGGAGCGTTCTGCGGTCTTGAGGCAGAGGAGCGAGGGCAGGGAGAAGCCATTGCCAGAAACTTATTTGAAATGGCGGACTTAACAGTGCCAGTTCTTTCTATCGTGATTGGAGAAGGCGGAAGCGGCGGAGCTCTTGCCCTGGCAGTGGGCAATGAAGTCTGGATGATGGAGAACTCTATCTATTCCATTCTTTCCCCAGAAGGCTTTGCCTCCATTCTGTATAAAGACAGCAAAAAAGCCAATGATGCAGCCAGAGTCATGAAGATCACAGCGAAGGATTTAATGGATCTTGGTCTCATTGAACGGGTAATACCGGAAGAAGAGCCTGCCTGTGCAGAAAACCTTCCTGGGATTGCGAAAGAAATGGATCGGGCCATAATGGAATTCTTTGCTGACTTTCTTACCATGACAGAAGAAGAACTTGCAAATCAAAGATATGATAGATTTAGGAGAATGTGATGGGAACATTAAAACCATTGGTAATAGGAGATCTGGTGGCAAAATATCCAGTAATTCAGGGTGGAATGGGAGTTGGAATCAGTCTTTCTTCTCTTGCAGGAGCCGTGGCGAAATCAGGAGGAGTTGGAATCATCTCTACGGCGCAGATTGGTTTTAAACAGCCGGATTTCCGTAAGAGTCCCTTAGAAGCCAACTTGCGTGCAATTGGTGAGGAAATGAAAAAGGCAAGGGAAATCGCCCCAGAGGGAATTATTGGCTTTAATATTATGGTTGCCACCAAAAATTATGCCAGTTATGTGAAAAAAGCAGTAGCAGCCGGAGCTGATATAATTATTTCCGGAGCAGGTCTTCCTGTAAGTCTTCCAGAATATGTGGCGGAAGCGGCAGAAGAAGCTGGAATTAAACTGAAAACAAAGATTGCCCCGATCGTTTCTACCGTGAAGTCCGCTATGGTTATCTGCAAAATGTGGGACCGTAAATTTAATCAGGCCCCGGATCTTGTTGTTGTGGAAGGCCCTTTAGCAGGCGGTCATCTGGGATTTTCCAGAGAAAATCTCTCGGAATTGGGCGTTGATACAGAGGATGTGGAGCACACCTTCCGTCAGGCAGAATATGACGAAGAGGTAAGAGGTATCATCCGCCTAGTGAGAGAGTACGGGGAAAAGTATAATAAAGTAATACCGGTAGTAACCGCAGGGGGAATATACACCCATGAGGATGTGATGCATCAGATTGATCTGGGTGCTGACGGTGTTCAGGTTGCAACCCGGTTTGTCACAACAGAGGAATGCGACGCTCCAATGGAGTTTAAGGAAGCCTATTTAAAGTCGGAGAAAGAGGATATTGTTATTACGAAAAGTCCGGTAGGAATGCCGGGAAGAGCTATAAAGAACACTTTTTTGAATCATGTTGCCGATACTCCCTTCCAGCTTGAGCACTGCTATGACTGTCTGGAGAAATGTGACAAAAAGACCATACCATACTGCATTACCAAAGCACTCATTTCATCGGCGGAAGGAAGAACCGAAGAGGGACTGGTATTTTGCGGAAGCAATGCTTACCGGGCAGATAAGATGGAAACGGTTGATGAAGTAATGAATGATCTTGTTTTTGGAAAATAACATCTCATAAACTCTTCTTTTGGGGAATAGGATAAGAAGAAAGCAATGAAATGTGGAGTGGTGGATGTTAAATTATCTCTGGGCATTTATGATATTGACAGGAGTCATCTGGGGAGCACTTCATGGTAATTTAAGTGCTGTAACGGATGGAGCTTTAACTTCTGCGAAGGAAGCGGTTATGCTGTGCATTACTATGCTTGGAATTATGTCGTTCTGGACCGGACTGATGGAAATCGGAAGCAAATCGGGGCTTATTGAGCGATTATCTTCCAAAATGGGACCAGTGCTTCATTTCCTGTTTCCAAAGATTCCAGAGAAACATCCCTCCCTGGAATATATTTCTACCAATATTATTGCCAACATTCTGGGGTTGGGTTGGGCAGCTACGCCTGCTGGATTGAAAGCCATGGAGTCTTT
Source organism: Lacrimispora sp. (assembly GCA_029256305.1). Classification (GTDB taxonomy): domain Bacteria; phylum Bacillota; class Clostridia; order Lachnospirales; family Lachnospiraceae; genus Lacrimispora. Next base: position 6,609 of record JAQSYE010000079.1, read on the forward strand.
AAAGGATTTAGAGGAGACCAGGAGAAAAGAATATTCTCAGGGTAAAAAAACTCACAAACCGGTTTCAGAAGGAACTGCCAATAATGAGATGTGTACATTTATGATTATTAATATATCGTCGCTCCAATTGATTCCCGTCAATATGATTGCTTACAGAAGTCAGTACGGTAGTCCTGATCCAACGGCAATTGTAGGGCCTGCAATTGCAGCGACGCTATTTTCAACCGTGATAGGAGTGGCACTGTGTAAGCTGCTTGACCGGTGACAATCCACAAGACAGAAAGACCGCCGGTCCTCGAAACGTTTCGAGGACCGGCGGTTTGAATTATTTGGTGTTGAAGGAACAGTTTACTACAGTAGCGCCAACGATTACATCCTTACTGGAACCGCCGCTTGAGATACAGTCTGAAAACTTATGAGTTCCTGATGAAGGAGCTTTTGGGAAGTAAAAGTTAACATTGTTATTCTTTGCTGTACAATTTTTAAGGGTGATAAAACCGGTATTGTTATTCTGGTCAAACCCCCTTTTCTTGTTGCCAATAGCAGTGCAGCCCTCCAGGTAATGGTTATCACTGGTATAATTTCCGCCGACTTTAAAGCCCTGTCCATTTCCATTGCCTTTTCCGTTGTAAGAGGCTTCACAGTTATATAACTTGACTGCATTCCCTGCGGAATAGAAATCAAAGCCGTCATCGGAATTGTTAAGTGCAGTACAGTTTTTAAATACGTTGCCGCTTCCGATGCTTAACTTGGCTGCGAAACCATCTGCATTCTCTCCGTTGGTTTTGGAATCGTAGTTGTAGGTAGAGGTAACCCGGGTAATCTCATTATTGAAGGCACCATTGCTCATCTGAAGGCCGGTATCGCCGCATTTGGTAATAAAGCAGTCCAGAATCCGGTTATTGCCTCCGCTGATATGTATTCCGTTATCTCCTGCATTTTGAATGGTAAGACCGGAGATAACCCAGTAATTTCCAGTTATCTGAAACCCTCTTGAACTGTCAGCATATGGCTGGCTGGAAAAATCAACCACTGGCTTCTGGCCGCTGTAGTTCATAATTCGAATGGGGGAACTGGAAGTACCGCTCTTACTTAATTTGTAGGTAGAGGCTGATTTGTAGGTGCCATTCATTAAATAGATGGTAGTACCTGCGGAAGCGTTGCCTAATGCTTTATCAATTGTCTTATAAGGCTTGTCCTTTGACTGTCCGTTATTGGAGTCGTTGCCACTTGCTGAAACATAGTACTCGTTTGAAGCACCATGGGCAGGTGTGGGACTGATGACACATAAACCGGTAACCATAAAGCAGGTGGTGATGATAGTGATGATTCTTTTTCCATTTCTCATATTTTATCCCCTTTCTATCTATCTAGATACCGTGCCAGTTATTTGGAACGGTATTACTAGCAAAATAATAAAATACTAGGCATATTGCATATGATTTATTTGAAACAGGAAAAGCAATTGTACAATAATTATAATTAGATACTAAAATAGTAAAAAACAATTGTCAATAAAAAAACGGCATATTTTTAAATTATTCCAAAATATCATAAATAATACCATAATTAACAGGCAAATTGATAAAAAACAATAAAACAAAAAGCGCATAGAAATGACCGGGTATTCGAGTCATTCCTATGCGCTTTTCTGAAATGTATAAAAAATTATTGATTGCTTTCCTTATACTCTTTTAATGCTTTGGATAGCTGGTCCGGACAGGAGGTTGGACGAAAACCGCATTTGATTCCATCCAGACGTTGAATGGCATCGTCAACATCCATGCCTTCTACCAGTCTAGATACACCCTGTGTATTTCCAGAACAGCCGCCTACAAACTGTACATGAGCGACCTTACTGCCTTCTATTTCAAAATTAATTTCCTGAGAGCATACTCCGTGTGTTTTATATTTCATCATTGATACCTCCGTATAATCATGACTCTTATTTCATCTGGAACTTTAGAGAATTATAACGAATTCCAGGGCAAGTGTCAATAGATGATCATAGCAGGCTGTGCGATAACTTATGAAACATTGTTATTTCTTATGTAAGCTCTTTTTGCTCTTTTAAATAATCAAACAGCATATTTGATTTATCTGCCAGTTGGGGATTTATAACGTTAGAGGATAATTTTGCAAGACCAATATTGGTCTTTACCGAATCTCGTATCCTATAATATGTAAGTTCAGGAAACATCTGAAGATTGGCAAGTTGTCTGGGTAATATGGCACAGCCGCCTTTTTTAGACAAAAATGATAGAAGCATCATGTGCCGGGGAAATGTACCTGCAATACTGCCTATATAGCCAATGTCATAAAGTTGTTTTTTGGTTAGCCTGTAAATATCAGACTCTTTGGCAATGGTGTAGATACTGTCAAATTTGAAACCGGTCAAATCAATCTCACTGCCTTGCTCAAAGGGAAATACATCTCTGCTGCAGATTAGCACCATCTCATCTAATACCAGGGAAATAGTATCGTGTTCCGGGTTAGAAAGTAAGTCAGTACGGCAGATGGCAGCATCAATCTCCTGCTGGGTAAGCATCTTAAGTAAATTTGATTGGTCAGCTTCCACAATTTCTATAGAATAGTTACCGAATTTCTCCTGAAAGTTAAGGAGCATCTGCATGATCCCGCTTTCCGCAAGACACGGGATAGTCCCTACCGTCAAGTGTGTAATATAGCAGGAAGTACTAAACTTTTCTAATTTAGTTCTTAAATCCTGTGTACACTTGCGGACGTTCAGCGCATATTCTAAGTAAACGCCACCTGCTTCTGTAAGTTCAGCCTTTGTATTGCTTCTGATAAACAGCACGATTCCCAGTTCATTCTCAATTGCCTTGATGTGTTTTGATAAAGCAGACTGGGAAATATAGATGCTTTCGGCAGCTGAAGAAAAATTTTTGTACTTTGCCAATGCTAAAAAATCATCAATCCATTTTGTCATAATCAAATAGCCCCCCTTAAGTTACTGATAAATCGCGATAATTCAAACTCAAATGTACGTTTTGTCATTAACACTATTATAATACAGAATGGCGCCAAGGAAAATATGTTTATACTATTTTGTGATGATATTTTAGAATACTTATAAATATAAAATATTTATAAAATTAACTATTATTTTTGGGGATAAACGCAATAAATGCGTATTTATAATCTTTTTTTTTCTGGTTTCATAGTTGCGACGTGTCAGAATTGCAATGAATTGCAATTTGCGGTTTCCATTTTGGAATAGTTGCGCGAATTTAATCGAATTGCCACGAAAATTGTAATTGATTATAATTTTAGTATGTTGGAAAAAAGATCCAGCTGGCAACCGTATCAGCACCATATGAAGAAAATCAGGAGGAAAATTTATGGCAAAGGTTTATCAGGATTTGCGCAGTTTCCTATCCACTCTGGAAGAAAACGGTCAGTTAGTACGAATTAAGGAGGAGGTTAACCCAGAACCGGATATTGCGGCGGCAGGCAGAGCAGCAGCAAACATCGAGAACGGTCCCGCGGTTTTATTTGAAAAAGTAAAAGGATATCCTTACAGCGTAGTCACCAACGTGCATGGTTCATGGGCGAATCATGCTCTGATGCTTGGCATGGATAAAACAGCTACAACCAAGGAACAGTTTCATGAAATCAACCGAAGATGGGAGCGATTCCCGGTTAAGCCTGAAATTTTAAAAAGAGAGGAAGCACCTTGTAAAGAAAACACCATTGATAAGGCGGAGGATATCAACCTGTTTGAGATCCTTCCATTATACAGAATCAATGATCAGGATGGTGGATTCTTCCTTTCTAAAGCATCAATTATCACGGCAGATCCCAATGAGCCGGATAACTTTGATAAGTTAAATGTAGGTACATACCGCATACAGGTGAAAGGAAAGAACCGTGTAGGCATTCAGGCACTGGCATTTCATGACATTGCGATTCAGCTGGAAGCTGCTGAGAGAAAGAATGAAAAAGTTCCGATCTGTATTACGGTTGGAAACAGCCCTCTGGTGACGTATATGGCATCTACACCAGTTATGTATACTCAGAATGAGTATGAATTTGTAGGTGCGCTCCAGGATGGAGTTCCTGCCCAGATTGTAAAGTCTGATCTTTATGAAAATCTCTATGTTCCTGCTGGTTCCGAGGTTGTTTTAGAAGGTTATATTGAGCCAAGGGTACGTGAGGTAGAAGGCCCGTTCGGAGAATTTCCGGGTTCCTACTCAGGTGCCAGACGCCAGTGCGTTATTACAATTACTCATGTAACTCATAGAACAAACCCTATTTTTGAAAATTTGTATCTGGGCATTCCGTGGACCGAGATTGATTATCTCATGGCGTTAAATACATCTGTTCCTCTTTATCAGCAGATAAAACGTGATTTCCCGGAGGTGCAGGCGGTTAATGCTATGTATACTCATGGAATGGGATGTATTATTTCCACAAAGGTACGGTTCGGCGGCTTTGGCAAAGAAGTGGCATTCCGACTCCTTTCCACTCCTCATGGCGGTTCATACAGTAAGATCATTATTATTGTTGATGAGTTTGTTGATCCGTTTAATCTCCCGCAGGTTATGTGGGCACTTACCACCCGTGTAAGACCGGATAAGGACGTTGTTGTGATTCCAAACTGTCCGGGTATGCCTCTTGATCCATCCTCTTATCCTGCAGGTATGCATTCCAAATTGATAATTGATGCGACAACTCCAAAGGATCCGGAACCGAATCCAAGAGAAGTCGAACTTTTAGAGCCGCCTGTAGGTTACGAAAAGTATGAAGCTTTGATTCGTAAACTGATGTCTGAGATGTAAACTCTATAACGAAAGGAGATTGAAACTATGAAATGTCCCCGCTGTGACGGTAATAAAATTGAAGTGATTGCGACCTCTCCTGTAGGAAATGTCTGGGAAGTTTATGAATGTATGGATTGCTTTTATTCCTGGAGGTCCACTGAGACGCCTCATATTCATGATAAGTTTAAACTGAAAAAAGAACAAATTGATAATTTACAGGTTATTCCTCCGATCCCGCCTCTTGATAAATAAGTAACATGGCGCCTGCCTCTTAATGCAATCCCCCAAGCTTTAAGAGGCAGGGTTAAAAAATAGATTGGAGATTTTAATCATGAAAGGAGAAGCTTCAGTGACATTCACTAAACAGAAATCAGGCTTTTTAATTGGTATTATTATTTTTGTTCTTGTCCTACTTCTTCCGCTTGACGGACTGTCCCGAGAAGGACATATATGTCTTGGATTAACATTAATGACCGTAGTCTGGTGGGCCGCACAGGTTGCTCAGTCAGGTTACGTGGGGGGATTCTATCTGGTCTCCGTGTGTCTCTTAAAGCTTGCTGACACGAAAGTGGTATTTGCAGGCTGGACAACATCAACCCTGTGGCTGGTCATCGGTGCCTACATGATTGCAGCAGCTGTTAAAAAGTCAGGACTGGGAGAACGTATCTCTTATGCCTACATCCTGAAATTTGTAAGCTCGTGGAAAAGCATCATTATTGGCATTTTCGTATTGACCTTTATTTTATCATTGTTCATTCCTCACCCCTGGCCCCGGGCATTCTTAATCATGTCGGTTATGTCGGTCGTAATTAAGGCGGCAAATATGCCAAAGGAGGATGCGGTTAAGGTGGGCTTCACGGTGTTTGCAGCCTCGGTTCCGGTTTCACTGATATTCCTGACTGGAGATTCCGTTATTAACCCACTGGTAGTGACTTACTGTACCACAGAAAGCATTAATTTTATACGCTGGTTTCAGATCATGGGACCTCCGGCCCTGTTTTTAAGCATTACTACCATGATTTTAATTCTGATTTTGTTTAAGCCATCAAAAGCAGTTGAAGTCAATTTTGATGAGGTGCGTACTGCTCAGTCTGCCCTTGGTAAAATGACTGAAAAAGAGAAGAGAACTTTAATCTGGATACTGATTGCAATTGGTCTCTGGCTTACCAACGGAATTACCGGTCTGGATGTAGGCTGGGTTACTCTGGCGGTTGCAATGTGCATGGCTCTGCCTGTAATTGGTAATGTTTTAACAGTAAAAGAGTGGAGTGATGTTCCGGTTCACGTTCTGGTATTTTTAACCTCTGCCATTGCAATTGGTAAGGTAGGAGCGGTAACTGGCATGAATGAATGGCTTGCGGCTACGCTGCTTCCGAAAACCATGCCTGGGAACATATTGGTACTGTCTGTAATGATTGCAGCAATTGCGATTCTGATCCATATGTTTATGGGATCTGTGATTGCAGTAATGGGCGTTGCCATACCAGCAATCCTCGTTTGTACCAATGCACTGGGAATTAATGAGCTGGCAGTGATTTTTGTTATTTATCTGGCTATTTCAGGCCATTATATACTTCCTTTCCATCACCTTAATATTCTGGTGGGGCAGGGGGAGGAAAACGGAATGTATACACAAAAGGAAACCGTTAAAATGGGTATTCCGCTGCTTATTCCGATTTTCCTGACAGTTGGATTTGCCGTAGCGTGGTTTTCGGTACTGGGCATTATATAACTGTTTTTTAAGAGAGGTGTTTAAATGCGAATTATTGTAGGAGTATCAGGAGCAACCGGTGTAGTTATGAGCCTATATCTGCTGAAAGCACTGAAAAGTTTTAAGGACTGCGAGGTTCATCTGGTGGTATCGGATAGTGCCAGAAAAACATGGGAGCTGGAAACGGATTATCCCTTTGAGAAGCTGGTAGAACAGGCAGATTACTTTTATGATGTGCACAATCTTGCCGCGGTCATCTCAAGTGGCTCTTATCAGACAGACGGAATGATTATATTGCCCTGCAGTATGAAGACACTGTCCGGAGTTGTAAACGGTTTCACCGATAATCTCCTGATCCGGGCAGCTGATGTCTGTATGAAAGAAAACCGTAAGGTGGTACTGTGTACAAGAGAAATGCCTTTTGGAAAGGTTCATCTGCGCAACATGATGGAGGCAGCAAATTTAGGCTGTACCATAATTCCTCCAATGCTGACTTTTTATAATGGTGCCCAGTCGCTGGATGATCAGATCAACCATGTAGTTGGAAAGATTCTGATGCAGTTTGGACTTGAATATAAAGATTTTGTTCCGTGGCGCGGTGCGGATTAACTGCGGGGAAGGAATAAAAAAGGGAGCGATATTATGATAAGCAAAACCTGTGGGACCGGGAAGTATACGGTAAATATAAGCGTTCATGTGACAAATGGAAACGGGCTGTCTGTTTTTATAAGCGGCGGCGAAAAGCCTCATCTGGGAGGCGTGGCATTGGCCTCCCCCGGTGCGATAATAGATGGGCAGCAGCTTTCCAGCTGTGATCTTTGGACCCTGACAATACCCGGTCACAAGGATTCCCAACTGGCACAGAAGATTGCGAAGAAACTATGTACTGCGGCTAGAGAAGCGGTATCTGTAAGCCTGGGTATTCATGTTGAACATGCAACGGCTCAGGAGATTAAACTTTTAAGTGACAATGTGGAAGCCGCAACTGATTTATTTTTAAAAGAATATCTTGAAAATAACTGATTGGAGTAATTATGGATCATTTGATTTGTGTTGACATACTGGATCGGGAAATAGGGAAAGCAACCAAAGAAGAGTGTCATCAAAAGGGATTGCTCCACAGGGCTTTTTCGGTATTTTTGTATCATGAGGGGAAAATGCTGCTTCAGCGGCGTGCAACGGAAAAATACCATTCCGGCGGTTTATGGACCAATGCATGCTGCTCCCATCCTCGCTTTCAGGAAACTTTAAAGGAAGCAGTAGAAAGACGGCTTGATCAGGAATTAGGTGTAATCTGCAACTGTGAAGAGGTGGATTCATTTGTTTATTTTCATAAGTTTGATAATGAGATGTTTGAGTATGAATATGATCATGTGTTTATTGGTCAGTATCATGGAGAAATCAGTCCGGACCCGGAAGAAATTATGGAACTGAAATGGATGGAAATAGCTGATTTGTCTGAAAGCATGCTGCAAAATCCGGAACAGTATACCGTGTGGTTT
>JAQSYE010000080.1 GCA_029256305.1 Lacrimispora sp.
TTAAGGGATTACGGAGATGACGTTACTGCAAAGGAAGTATTAGATGCGGCTAAGGCGGGAGATGAACTGGCAAAGTCTGTAATAGATGTGGTGGGTCATTATCTGGGACTTGCACTGGCACAGATTTCCATGGTTGTTGATCCGGAAGTGTTCGTTATAGGTGGAGGTGTATCAAAGGCAGGACAATTTCTCATTGATGAGATCTTCCGTCATTATGATATATTTACTCCTATTTCAAAAAGCAAGAGCAAAATCGTTCTTGCAACACTGGGCAATGATGCTGGTATCTTCGGTGCGGCAAGGCTGATTCTTGACTGATGACTAGCGTGTAATTGAAAAGGAAGGCAGGGAGAATGAATGCGCTCTCTGCTTTCCTTTTTGCATTGGGCGCAAAATGTTCTCACTAAGAGTGCGTTTGTACCTACCAACACTTATTTACAATTTACTAAATTATGATATAATGGGAATACTTCACAAGGGATTACTTCTCGAATAATGAGGAGACCCCGGCTGCCAGGCAGCCGGGGCAATTATGAAAAATCTATGTGCAATTTAACTATTTAAGCGTATTTGTTTGTTTGATTTCTATACAATTAGTATAAAAAATACATGTGAACACAATATGAACGCTGTGTAAACAGATTATGAAATAAAGGAGGAACGCATGGAGGAGAACCATAGAAACAGGAAAACAATTGTAATTGGACATAAAAATCCGGATACAGATTCGATCTGTTCAGCTGTCTGTTATGCCAATTTAAAAAAGCAGCTGACAAAAGAAGACTATCAGCCGGGAAGAGCTGGTCGGGTAAATGAAGAGACTCAGTTTGTACTTAATTATTTTGGGGTGGAGCCTCCGGAACTGATTGAGAATGTGAAGACCCAGGTGCTGGATATTGACATTCGGGAAACCAGGGGGGTAAAGAAAAACTTATCTTTGAAAAATGGCTGGAATTTAATGCAGGAGGCCAATGTCGTAACGATTCCCGCTGTGACGGATGACGGAATGTTAGAGGGGCTTATTACAGTAGGTGATATTGCCAAGTCCTATATGAACGTATATGACAGCAGTATTCTTTCAAAAGCCAATACTCAGTATGCCAATATTGTGGAGACTTTGGAAGGAAACATGGTGGTCGGTGATGCAGGTGATTATTTCAATAATGGAAAGGTGTTAATTGCCGCGGCAAATCCAGATATGATGGAATACTATATCGCCAAAGGGGATCTGGTTATTTTAGGAAACCGTTATGAATCCCAGCTGTGCGCCATTGAGATGGAAGCCGCCTGCATTATTGTCTGTGAAGGGGCCGCTGTATCTATGACCATAAAGAAGCTTGCACAGGAACGAGGCTGTGCAGTCATGACAACTCCGTATGATACCTACACCGCAGCCCGTCTGGTGAATCAGAGCATTCCCATCAGTTATTTTATGAAGACAGATGCACTGATTACCTTCGAGGTGGAGGATTATATTGACGACATTAAGGATGTGATGGCCAGCAAGCGCCATCGTGATTTCCCTGTTCTTGATAAAAATGGAAAATACAAAGGAATGATTTCCCGAAGAAATCTTCTCGGTGCAAAAGGAAAACGCCTGATCCTGGTTGACCATAATGAACGGTCCCAGGCGGTTGAGGGAATGGAAAGTGCCGAGGTGCTGGAAATTATCGATCATCATAGATTGGGAACTGTGGAAACCATAGCTCCGGTATTCTTCCGCAACCAGCCGGTTGGGTGTACGGCTACCATCATATACCAGATGTATCATGAAAATAATGTGGAGATTGAACCGAAAATAGCAGGTCTGTTGTGCAGCGCTATTATTTCCGACACTTTGCTGTTCCGCTCGCCTACCTGCACAGATGCAGATAAGCAGGCTGCCCTTGGTCTTGCAGAGATCGCAGGGATTCAGATAGAAAAGTATGCTTCATCCATGTTTGCTGCAGGAAGCAACTTAAAAGGAAAGACAGACGGAGAGATTTTCTATCAGGACTTTAAGAAGTTTACGTTCGGAAAGGTGAACTTTGGAGTGGGGCAGATCAGTTCCTTAAACTCCAAGGAACTGGATGAATTAAAAGAAAGAATGCTTCCTTATATGAAAAAGGCGAGAGAGGAGCATGGGGTAGATATGATGTTTTTCATGCTGACCAATATTCTCACGGAATCTACGGAACTTCTTTGTGAGGGACAGGGTGCAAAACAGCTGATTGCAACCGCGTACCGTGCAGAGGATGCGTTAGACAGCGGGGAAGATCATCTGGTAAGTCTCCCTGGTGTCGTATCCAGGAAAAAACAGCTGATTCCAGGTATTATGCTGGCAGTGCAGGAATAGATGGAGGCAGGATTCATGAAAGATAAGAATAACAGAGAGTCCGGGCAGGCAAAGCCATCCGGCAAGATAGACTGGAAGCCTGGAAACATGCTCTACCCGGTACCTGCAGTTATGGTGAGCTGTATGCGTCCGGGAGAAAAGCCTAATATCATTACCATAGCCTGGGCCGGGACGATCTGTTCTTCGCCTGCGATGCTGTCTATTTCAATCAGGCGGGAGCGCTATTCCCATGATATTATTAAAGAAACCGGTGAGTTCGCCCTAAATCTGGTGACAGTAGATTTAGTTCGTGCAGCGGATTACTGCGGTGTAAAATCAGGTAGAGACGTGGATAAATTTGCGGATATGAAATTAACTCCCTGTACTTTAACAAATATTAAAGTGCCTGGAATAGAGGAAAGCCCTGTAATTCTCTCCTGCAAAGTCACGGAGATCAAGCCGCTTGGAAGTCATGATCTTTTTCTGGCAGAGGTAGTGGGCGTGACGGTAGACCGCCGATATATGGATGAGCAGAATAAATTTCATCTCAATCAGTCGAAGCTGATCACCTATTCCCATGGAGAATATTTTGAACTGGGGAAAAAGGTGGGCAGCTTTGGATACTCGGTCAGAAAAACGGAAAAGAAGTCAAAGGACAGGAGGAAAAGGAAATGAGAAGGAACCAGAATCTTGACAACATTACCTTAATTGGAATGCCTGCTTCTGGAAAGAGTACGGTAGGTGTTCTTTTAGCAAAGCGTCTGGGATATTCCTTTGTTGATGTGGATATTGTAATCCAGGAGCAGGAAGATCGGCTGTTAAAAGAGATTATTGCCGAGGAAGGGCAGGATGGCTTTCTTCATGTGGAGAACCGAGTGAATGCAGAGCTTTCTGTCCATAACAGTGTCATTGCCCCGGGCGGAAGTGTCATCTACGGAAAGGAAGCCATGGAACATCTAAAAAAGATCAGTACTGTGGTTTACTTAAAACTTGGTTATGAAGAAGTAGAAGAACGGCTTGGTAATTTAACTGACCGTGGAGTTGTGCTGAAAGATGGAATGACATTAAAGGATTTATACGAGGAACGGATCCCTTATTATGAGAATTATGCGGACATCACTGTTGATGAGACAGGAGTTGATGCGGGCGGTATCGTTGATATTCTAAGAAAGATATTGGAAGAACGTTTCGGACTGGAAACGTAATGGAATGAAAGCAAGACGTTGGATTGATAAGATTCTGCGTCTTATTTTATTTGTACCTGCGTATTTATATAGAAAATAGACTGATAATGTTAATTTATTTAATGAAATACTTAATAATATTAAGTGAGTAATTCAAAAATTAACTTATTGCTTTAATTATAAGCGATGGAGATAGAAAACTATTGACAAATATACAAAAATATCATAAAATTATAGAAAATTAAGACTAAGGCGTCTGAACAGAAAATAATTCTGCCAGATACCTTTATTTTTTTAACTAAATTGAATTGGGAGGTAATTAAATGAAGAAAGCCATGAAAAGAATGGTATCACTGGGGATTTCTGGACTAATGGTCTGGTCTTTAACTGCTTGTGGGAATTCCAAGCCCGCAGCTCCTGTATCAGACACAACCCAGGCGGCTGCTCAAACGCAGGCGGCAGAAGCAGCAAAAGGAAATGCATTAAACGTACATATTGATGTGGAGGTCGCTTCCATGGATCCCCAGATAGCGACTGATGGTACCTCGTTCGAAGTGATTGCGGATACGACGGATGGCCTCTATGAGCTGGATGCAGACGGAAAGCCAGTGCCGGCACTGGCAGAGAGTGTAGATAAGAGCGCAGATGGACTGACTCTTACCTATCATTTAAGGGATGCAAAATGGTCCAATGGTACACCTGTTACAGCGAAGGATTTTGTATTTGCATGGAGAAGAGCAGTTAATCCAGTAACAGCAAGTGAATACGCTTTTATTGTAGGAATCGCAGGTATTAAGAACGCGGATGCAGTCTCCACTGGTGAAAAACCGTTGGAAGAACTGGGAGTCACAGCGGTTGATGATAAGACATTGAAAGTTGAACTTGACGTTCCGGTACCATTTTTTGAATCTTTAATGGCTTTCCCAACCTTCTATCCGGTAAATGAAGAATTTTTCACCAAGTGTGGTGATCAGTATGCAAGCACACCGGATACCCTGCTTTCAAATGGACCATTTAAGATTACGGCCTATGAACCGGCAGCAACTACCATCACTCTGGAGAAAAATCCGGATTACTGGGATGCAGGAAAGGTAAATCTTGAGGGAATCAATTATCAGGTTATTAAGGATTCTCAGCAGGCAATGCTTGCATATCAGAACGGAGATTTGGACTTAGTCACACTTTCTGGTGAGCAGGTGGAGCAGTTCCAGGCAGATCCTGAATTTAAGAATATTATGGCTGGTTACTTATGGTATATGTCACCCAATACCAAAGTGGCAGGTCTTGAGAACCTCAACTTAAGAAAGGCATTATCCCTTTGCTTTGACAAAGAGGCAGTATGCAAAAATATTTTAAAGGATGGTTCCGTTCCCGCATATTTTGCGGTACCAACCCTTCTTGCAACAGGTCCTGACGGAAAAGATTACCGGGAAGATGCAGGAAGCAATTACTTTAAGACAGATAAGGCAGAAGCTTTAAAATACTGGGAAGAGGCTAAAAAAGAGCTGGGAGTTCAAAGTTTGACCTACACTATGATTGTAGAAGATACGGAATCTGCCATTAATGTGGCCCAGTTCCTTCAGTCAGAGATTCAGACCACACTTCCTGGGCTCACCATAAACTTAGAGCAGATGCCTAAGAAAAACCGTGTAGAGCGTATGCAAGAGGGTACTTTTGAACTTGGTCTTACTCGCTGGGGACCGGACTATGCTGATCCTATGACTTATCTTGACATGTGGACGACTGATAGTCCAAACAACTACGGATTCTGGTCTAATGCAGAATATGATTCCATTATCCAGTCTTCTAAGAAAGGTGAACTTGCACTTGACCCTTCAGCAAGATGGAAAGCCTTAATCGGTGCAGAAAAGATTGTTTGTGACAATGCAGTTATTTTCCCAGTTTATCAGAAGGGAAATGCAGTAATGCAGAAAACCGGTGTTGAGGGTGTGGAATTCCATTCCATCGCAATCAACCGTTATTTTAAAAATACAACTAAGAAATAAGACTTTACGAGTTTTATATTCTGGCTGCCGGAGGGGTTACAGGCCTTGCCTGTTATTCCTCTGGCTGCTTAAATTGGGAGGGTAACGTTTGTGAAACGATATATTGTAAAGAGAATCTGCATTTCAGCAGCAACTTTGCTGGTGATCCTGCTTATTTTATTCCTGATGCTGGAACTGATGCCGGGTTCCCCGTTCAATGATGAAAAACTAACCCAGTCTCAGGTGGCGCTGCTAAATGCAAAGTACGGTCTGGATAAGCCGGTATTCATACGGTTTTTAAACTATGTAAAAAATATGCTTTCCGGTGACTTTGGAGTATCCTATACCATCTCCAAGAATACATCAATCACCACACTTTTATCAACCAGACTTCCTATTTCAATCAGAATCGGAGGCCAGGCAGTTTTAATGGGAACTGTGGTGGGACTGATATTGGGGCTCATAGCTGCTTTAAATCATAATACTATTCTTGATACCCTGACAACGGTTATATCCGTTCTTGGTGTCAGCCTTCCTTCGTATGTGTTTGCGCTGGGACTGTCTTATACTCTTGGTTACCAGTTTAAATGGTTTCCGTTATTGTATCAGCAGCAGGAAGCAGTGAAATCCTCAGTTCTTCCAACCATTTCTTTAGCCATGTTTACGGTGGCAACGGTTGCCAGGTTTACCAGAACGGAAATGCTGGAGGTCCTGGGGTCTGATTATATGCTTCTAGCAGAGAGCAAAGGACTTCCCGGATGGCGGCTCATACTGATTCATGGGTTAAGAAATGCATTGATTCCCATTGTCACAGTTCTGGCACCTCTTGTTGTCAGTCTGATGACCGGCTCACTGGTGGTAGAAAAGATATTCTCCATCCCTGGAATTGGAAGCCTTCTGGTTACGGCCATTCAGTCCAATGATTATAATGTGATCGTAACTCTGGCATTTATATACAGTGCCATGTACATTGGAATCATGCTTGCTGTGGATATATTATATGGTCTCATTGATCCTCGGATCAGGCTGGCGAAGGAGGATGACTATGAGCAGTCATAACAAAGAAACAGTATCTTTTGAATTTAAGCCGGATGATTTTTTGATGGCGGAAAACCACAGTATAGGAATTGACCGGGTTTATCCGGCACAGTCTTACTGGAAGGATGTTCTTTCTTCCTTTTTGAAAAATAAGGGAGCAGCAGCAGGGTTTATTGCTATTGTTTTTGTCATTTTCATGGCGATTGCAGGACCATATATGAATGGATATACATACAATGAACAGATTATAGCAAATCAGAATCTCGCTCCCAGAGTTCCGGTTCTGGAAAAGTGGGGAATTATGGATGGTTCGGAAACCATGAGTACCTCCACCGGTAAAGTCACTGTTAACCGGTATATTGATTCCAAAAAGACTACCGGGCTTGAGAAAACTTATTACTGGTTCGGTACGGATGTACTGGGAAGAGATATGTTTACCAGGACATTTATGGGAACCAGAATTTCTCTCTATATTGCATTGGTTGCCGTTCTTGTTGATATGTGTTTTGGTATGAGTTATGGTCTCATCAGCGGATATTTTGGGGGTGCAGTGGATAATGCCATGCAGCGGTTTGCAGAAATTTTAAATGGAATTCCCACCCTTGTTATTGTCACCCTTCTTATGCTGGTGTTAAAACCGGGGCTTGCAACCATCACTCTTGCACTTGCCATTACCGGCTGGATTGGTATGAACCGGGTCGCGAGGGCCCAGGTTTTAAAACTGAAGGAGCAGGAATTTATACTTGCATCCAGAACGTTGGGAGCGGGGGATTTCTATTTGATCTTTAAGGAAATACTTCCAAACATTTTTGGTCAGTTGATCATTATGTCCATGTTTTCCATACCAAATGCGATCTTTACAGAGGCATTCCTGGCATTTATCGGTTTGGGAGTTCCGGCACCGTTAGCTTCTCTTGGCTCACTGATCAGCGATGCATTTAAGTCCTTCACGACCCATCCGTTTATGATCATATCACCGGTAGTGGTTCTGGCAGTTATTATGCTTAGTTTTAACATGCTGGCAGATGGACTGAGAGATGCGTTTGATCCGAAGATGAAAGAGATGTAGGAGGCAGATTATGAACAAAGATAAGGTTTTGTCAATCAGAGATTTATCCATCTCTTTTCAGACCTCTGCCGGTGAAGTAAATGCTATCAGAGGAGTCAATCTAGATTTATATCAGGGAGAAACGCTTGCCATTGTAGGAGAATCAGGCTCTGGTAAATCAGTGACAGTAAAAGCAATTATGGGAATATTAAGCGGTAATGGAAAAATAAAAAGTGGGACCATTGACTTTACCTCTCGTAAGAGTGGGGAAGAGGTAAAGGAAGCGCTTCTGTCATACAGTAAAAAAGAAATGCGCCGCCGTATTAATGGAAGACGAATTGCCATGGTATTTCAGGATCCTATGACTTCTTTAAATCCTACTATGCCCATAGGCAGTCAGATAATGGAAGGAATGCGTTATCACTATAAAACCAATAAGAAGGAAGCGTATGAAAAAGCGGTAAAACTTCTTGATCTGGTGGGAATTACAGAGCCAGAAAAGCGGATGAAAAGCTATCCCCATCAGTTGTCAGGGGGAATGAGGCAGAGAGTGGTAATTGCAATTGCCCTGTCCTGTGATCCTGAAATATTAATCTGTGATGAGCCCACCACAGCGTTGGATGTGACCATTCAGGCTAAGATCCTTGAGCTGATTAAAGAGATTCAGAAGAAGACAGGAATTTCTGTCATCTACATCACCCATGATTTGGGCGTGGTGGCAAAGGTGGCTGATTATGTAGCAGTTATGTATGCGGGAAAAGTGGTGGAAAAAGGGCTTTCTGAAGAGATATTTTATGAGCCCAGACACCCCTACACCTGGGGCTTATTATCCGCTATGCCGGATTTGAATACCGATGATGAGGTGCTTTACACCATTCCAGGAAGTCCTTTTAATCTGTTAAATAAAACAGAAGGCGACGCATTTGCAGAAAGAAACCGGTTTGCATTAAATATTGATTACCGCTTGGAACCGCCAATGTTTCAGATAACTGAGACTCATTATGCGGCGACCTGGCTTCTTCATGAGAATGCACCTGCAGTGTCAATGCCAGAGGCGTTAAAGGAACGGATTAAGAGAATGGGGGAGGAGGTGGATTTACGTGGAGGAGAATAAAAAACCGCTACTGGAGGTTAAAGATTTAAAGCAGCATTTTAAACTTGGCAGAAAATTTTCCGTAAAGGCAGTTGATGGGGTCTCTTTTCGGATTTACCCTGGGGAAACTTATGGTTTGGTTGGAGAGTCGGGAAGCGGAAAGTCCACCATCGGAAGATCTGTAATCCGTCTGTATGAACCAACTTCCGGTGAGGTGTGGTTCCAGGGAACAAAAATTTCAGGAAAACTTTCCGCCCAGGACACAAAGCATTTAAGAACCAATATGCAGATGATCTTCCAGGATCCCATGGCATGTCTAAACCCCAGAAAAAAAATCCTGGATATCGTTGCCCAGGGACTTGATATTCACCACATGTATACCACTCCGGAGGAAAGAGCGGAAAAGGTATACCGGATTCTTGATATGGTGGGTCTTTCCAGGGAGCATGCCAACCGTTATCCTCATCAGTTCTCAGGTGGTCAGAGACAGCGTATCGGGATTGCAAGAGCGCTGATTATGGAACCGGAACTAATTATAGCTGATGAGGCCATCAGTGCACTGGATGTTTCAATTCAGGCACAGGTTGTGAACTTAATGAAAGAGCTGCAAAAGCAAACCAAAACAGCCATCCTATTTATCGCTCACGATTTGTCTATGGTAAAATATATTTCAGACAGAATTGGAGTTCTTCATTTGGGGCATTTGGTGGAAACGGGAACAACAGAAGAGATATTTTCGAACCCCATCCATCCCTATACAAGATCCTTACTGTCCGCAATACCAAAGCCAGATCCGATCTCAGAACGGAGCCGGACGGCGTTTACCTATGACTTAAAAGAAATGGGGATCAATTATCTGGCTGGAACGGAACATCACGTGCAGGGGCAGCATTATGTTCTTGGAACCGATGATGAGGTGAAACGGTGGATGGCCGAAGACTTTATACAACAATAAGAAAAGAGGGTATGCTCATAATGTTGCTGAGCATACCCTTTTTTCTTATCGGATAGATATATTTAATCTTTTAACTGAAACTGTTTCATCAATGACTTAAGCATCTGAGCCTGACCTGCCATCTCCTCACTTGCAGCGGCGCTTTCTTCTGATGTGGCGGAGTTGGTCTGAACCACGCTTGCAATCTGATCAATACCCTGTGTAACCTGGCTAACTGCAGTGGCCTGCTGTTCAGAGGCGGTTGAAATCTGGTAAACGAGATTTGCCACCGTCTGTGATGACAAGACGATGCGGTCCATGGATTCCTTCGTTTCTTTTGCAATGTGATTGCCGGATTCGATGGAAGACAGTGCCCGCTCAATCAGTACGGCGGTATTCTTGGAAGCCTCCTGACTCTTGTTGGCAAGATTGCGCACCTCATCTGCAACCACAGCAAAGCCTTTGCCAGCATCACCAGCTCTTGCTGCTTCTACGGCAGCGTTAAGTGCCAGAATATTAGTCTGAAATGCAATATCTTCAATCGTCTTTATAACCTTGCCGATTTCGGAAGAGGCTTCGCTTATGGTATCCATTGCAGAATTTAAATGTTCCATCCGTGTTTTTCCGAATTCTACCTCTGCAGAAGTAGTCTCAACCTGAGTATTTGTTTCTTTGGCATTCTCAGCATTCTGATTAATATTGCTTGAGATATCGTTGATTGTTGCTGCCAGCTCCTCAATGGAGGAAGCCTGTTCTGTAGCACCCTGGCTGAGAGCCTGAGCGCTGCTTGCAACCTGCTCGGCACCGCTTGCAACCTGATCGGAAGCCTGAGTGATTTTACTCATGACATCATTAAGGGAATCAGTAAGATCCTGAATGGAGATTTGGACATCCCGGAATTCACCTTTAAATTCTTCCTGATCATGAGGGATATCAAAATCGCCGTTAGCCATATGCTGTGTTGTTACGGAAATATAATTCATGTAGTAGGAGATTCTTTCCATCATGGTTCTCATGCTTTCGGCAAGATGCCCCAGCTCATCGTTAGAAGTATACTCAACATGACAGTTTAAATTACCCTGAGCCATCTTATCAGCTACGTCTTTTAATTCGTCTATCGGTTTTATTATACTGCGCGTGATATAGAGTGCAATTAAAATGGATGTTGCAATAGATCCCAGTATGATAATAATCATGATAACGATGAAGACATTGGTCTGCACTTCCAATTGGTTTGATTTAACAATTCCGTCGTTGGATTTATTTGCCAGCATAGTATTGATGGTGTTGGCAATATCAGCTGCCAGAGGAGCTGCCTGACTGCGGAAATTTGCCATGGCGTTCTGGGTGGATTCACCTGCAAGCTCTATGGTAGTGCTTCGAATACCTTCGTATTTTTTCATTTTTTCAGCAAGCTGGCTATAAAGCTCTTTTTCTGCGGGAGTCTTCATTCGGCTCTCCACCTGCTTCATCATCTGGTTAATCGTGTCAATCTGTGTATTTAAAATCTGTTTCTGTTTATCGGTTTCAGATGCATCCTCTGAAAAGATTATGTATAAAACTGTTGCACGATGTGCCTGGAACGCCTGACCAAGGCTTCCGATATCTCCCTGTGCGAAGCCATAATCCTGGAGCTCAATACTATACTCCCGATTAACGGTGTGGATGAGCAGGATTCCTATGGTTCCTGCAAGACCTGAAAATAATACTACAATAAGAAATGTTAACAATAACCGTTTTCCAACTTTTAATTTTTTCAGCATGTGTGTCCCCTTCTTTTCCTTTGTTTTTTGACATACCCCTGTCCTATAAAATTCGCATACTCACTGTAAAATAATTCCCTTTATAACAATATTATATAGCAATGGTAAGAATTAGTAATATCCAAAATATGGTATTATTGCAATATTATAGTTGCTTTACTGACATTAGTCAAGAACAGTTAATGACAATTATTCTGCTTAAGGTCCCCCGTTTTAGGAAAGTTTTAGCCGCCTTTTTCTGGAAATATCAGAAGCAGAATCAGGAGGTGCATTAAGGAATCATTATCGCATTGTTCCCATCCATTGATTCCTACCGGCGGATCTGTTGGCTTAAAGCCACAAACTGTATATGAATAGACTCGGACTTCACATGGTAACTTCTTTTGGTAAGGCAGGAAATTAATCTATCTGCACATGGATGTATATTATCCTGACGTAGATGTTTTTATCGCTACTCATAATGAACTTGCAGATCTACTGTACAAAACGGTAAATGCCTGTACATTTATGGAATATCCGGATAAGAACAAGGTTCATATCTTTCTCTGGTCAATTGTTTTCTGCCCCTTATTATTTTGTTTTAAGTATTATTTTTGTTCTGCATCTTGGCTTTTTCTGACTGAACTTTACGTTCTTCCGACGTATATGGGGGTACATGGCGCTGATTTGTACGCTCGGTGCAGAAATTGCGAATACTGAGTTCACCTGCATAGACTCTGTGAAATTCTTCTCTTGTTGGTATGGTTGGTTTTTTAAATGATTTCATATAGATTGGCTCTCCTTTTTGTTTTTTATCTTTTGGCAGTTTGCCGGTCAGATATTTTTAAAATAGGAGAGAAGAAATATAGGAAGTAAAATGAGAAATTTTCAAAAGGGGTATATTTGTTGATAGCTTATTTTGTGGTGTGGACAAATAATAGCATGGCGTAGACAAAATGTCAACTGTTGAATTTTATGTTTTATATTATTGACTATTGACTTCATAGGTTGTCAGTGCTATTATGACAATAGAACGTGTGTTCGAAACCGAGAGAGGGAATAGAGGAAGAATAAAACCATATTATGAGGAGATAGTATAATTAAATTATACGTGGTATATTGTATAGGTTAGGTTGTGGGACAATTACTTTATAGAAAAGTACTTTTATATATGATTGATAATAGCATAAAAAAGAGCAGAAAATATCATGCAACATGCCTTCTTTCTGATTAAACTAAACTCAGAACAGGAGGAATAATAATATGAATCATGTAACAGCTTATACCATGAATGTGGAAGGTAACAATTATGAAATAGGTTACCAGATGGGGAAGTTTATGGGGGAGATTTCCCAACTGAGAGCACTTCATACCCAATCGGTGGAAGGATTTGGTACAGGTGATTTTAAAGAGGCACAGACATTGTTCAGCCGATGGTGTCCGGGACTGAATGAGGAAATTCAGGGATTTGCGGATGCGTTGCAGGTCAAAGCGGAACAGATATATTTCTATGGAATGACTTATCTGTTACCCCGTTGTAGTCAGGTTGCACTTTTGCCCTCTATGACGGCAGAACATAAGCCGCTTCTTGCCCGAAACTATGAATTTAATCATGAAGTAGAAGATTTTTGTCTTGTAAAAACTAATATTACAGGAAAGTTTGCCCATATTGGCACCAGCGTACTGTTTTTTGGGCGGGATGATGGTATCAATGAGCATGGACTTGCGGTGACCATGAGTTCCTGTGGATTTCCAGTGGGGGCGATGCCTTATATGAGGGAACCAAAGATGAAAGGTCTTCAATTCTGGGCTGTAATTCGGGCTTTGTTGGAGAACTGTAAAGATGTAAGGGAAGGCCTTGAGTATATTCGTGATATGCCAATTGCGTATAACCTGAATTTAATACTCCTTGACCAGGCGGGCAACGCAGCTTTGGTAGAAACAATGGATGGAAGATTATCCTATAAAAAACTGGAGTCCACTTCACCTCAACAGTTTTTACATGCCACCAATCATCCGGTCTTACCGGAATTAATTCCTTATGAACCCAAAGCATTTGTCCATTCTTTAAAACGCTATAATTACATTACAGGAACCCTGACCAACGCCTGTAAAGTTACCAGAGACCAGTTGAAGCATATGCTTTTGTCAAAATATCCGGAGGGATTATGTACCCATTATTACGAAGAGTTTTTTGGCACTACGAAGAGTATGATTTTATCTCCGGCAGATAAATCAATTGATATTTGCTGGGGCGGTAGAGAAGAGAACGGTTGGGAACGCTATCAAGTGGGCGATGCCATGAAAGAAACGGTCAGAGAAATTGAATTGAATTTCGAAAACGCCGATCCGGATATTTATACGTACCGGCCCATTTTATAAAAAGGAGAGATTAGTTATGGATTACCGGAAGTCGCTGGAACAGGCAGTGATTTATATCGAAGCCAACTTAAGAGAAGACATTCGTGTAGAAGAAGTGGCCAGGGCTGCCGGTTATTCCTACTATCATCTAAATCGGCAATTCTATTCCCTTCTGGGTGAAACCATGGGGAGCTACATTAAAAAACGCCGCCTTGCCGATGGAGCAAAGCGGTTGCTCTATACAGATGAGCGAATTATTGATATTGCAATTGACAGTGGATTTGAGTCATCAGAAGCATTCAGCAGGGCATTTAAAGCAGTATATCGGGTGAGCCCTCAGCTGTACCGTATCAATCGACTGGATGCTTATGTTGGAGCAAAAGAACGATTGGATCAGGGACTTTTACAGCATCTCATATTTAACGTAACGGTACATCCCAAAATTGTGACCATGCCTGAGATTAAAGTGGCAGGAATACGGGGGGAAACCACACTCTCAGATATAAAGCTAAGAGATCTTTGGATAAATGCAAACAGTATGCGCTGCCACATACCCAATCTGGTGAAGGGAGGCAGAGGTTTTGGGATTTGTGAAGCCTGCAATGAAAATACTCTGTATACCATGAATGATTTTGTCCTATTTACTGAAGTGGCGGGTTTTGAAGTGGATTCATTCGAAGACCTTCCATCACAATTTGTAAAAAAAGTTCTGCCTGCAGGAAAGTGTGCTGTTTTCACTCACAGGGGAAGTTTAAGAATGCTTCCCCAGACCTTTGAATATATTTGGGGAACCTGGTTTCTGGAAACGGAAGAGGAATTGGATTTGCGGGAAGATTTTGAACTCTACGATAATCGGTTTCTGGGCTACGATCATCCTGATTCCGAAGTTAAGAAAGGTATCATTATGTTTACAAAACAAAGTCTGAAACAGAATCTTAAAGAGATGGGAATACAGCCTCATGACACTTTACTGGTGCACTCATCCATGAAAGCAATCGGAGAGGTTGAAGGCGGGGCGGATACCGTACTGGATGCTTTTATGGAGTACTTATCCGAAGGTCTTCTTATACTGCCCACTCATACATGGTTTTCCATGTCGGAATATCATAATGTTTATGATTCACGAATCGAGCCGGCTTGTGTGGGGATTCTACCCAATCTTTTCATGAAACGGAAAGGTGTTCTTCGTTCGCTTCATCCCACCCATAGCTTAGCGGTGTACGGAAAGGACAGCGAAGCCTTTATTGAAGGGGAAGAAAATCGTATAACGCCCTGTCAGCCTGGTGGAAGCTATGATCGCTTAAAGGAAAGAGACGGAAAAATCCTGCTTCTCGGTGTCGGACATGAGCGGAATACCTTTATTCACTGTGTGGAAGAACATTTAGATGTACCGGATCGTCTGACTAAAGAGTCCACATATTTTAAGATAGTCATGCCGGATAATCGGATAAAGCCTTGCTTTATGCACCGACATGAGAATTCTGTTACAGACCATATCTCAGAAAATTACAAAAAACTGGAACAGGCTTTCTATGACAGAGATGCAGCAGTGAAGACATCTTTTGGCAATGCAGACTGTATTCTATGTTATGCAAAAGCAATATATGAAGTAACAAAAGATGTATTGTCACACCAGATTAATTGTTTAATAGAACTGGAAACCATTCCTATGGAGTGGTGGCAGAAAGAATAATACCACATTTTAGCTTGTTCAGGTGAGTGTAATAAACTGCCTGGACAAGCTTTTTTCATTCACTGATTTCGTCTGATGAAGAACTCTATAAAATCACGGAGCTAAAACCATCCCAGCCCCAAAGTGTAAGAAAATTTGGAACTAATATGCCTATTAAGCATGCTATGGGATAGTATCATCCTGGTTTCTGTCAGTAATTATTCTATTTCACATATTTTCCTGAAAAATAGAACATTGCGTTACATATTGACACTATGGGAAAAAAAGAA
>JAQSYE010000081.1 GCA_029256305.1 Lacrimispora sp.
AAATATCTGATAAAACTCTTCTTTTTCTGCCAAATGAACATTGTGATTTTCATTGCTCATGGTATAAACAGTGACGTCCTTTAAGCAGGCTTCCATTTCCATAAAATCCTGCTTTGTCACCGCTCCTTCTCCTGCCGACTTTATAAGAAGAGTTTTGCATGATATTTGAGGAAGGAGATCCATCCAATCATAATCATTTGCCCTGTATGCTGCCAATGCCTGCTTTGAAAATAAAAAGCGATATCCGGATTCATCTTCATATAAACTGTTAACGAAATACTCTGTTTCCAGTTCAGAACCCGATGCCTTCTTTATGCACTCCAAAGCCTCTTTTCTTGTATCAAAAATTTCATTCCAGCCTTTTGTAAAGGCATCGTATTCTTTTACCTGGCTTGACAGAATCGGAATACGCCTTTTAGGTCCTTTTGCCGTTTTATCCAGAATAGCTGCTGCCTGGACTTTATTAGGATACGCTGCAGCAAGATAACCCGCTATACCTGCCCCCATAGAATGCCCTACAAGAATTGCCTGGCTTATTCCAAGCCTTTCCATCAGTTCCCGCACATCTTCTCCCATCTCTTCATACGTGTAATATCCATCTGGCTTACTGCTTCGTCCATGTCCTCTTAAATCCAGTGCAATCACTCTGTATTTATCTGCGTAATGACCGATAAAATCACTCCATGTCTCCGCTCTGCCATACATACCATGCAGACAAATCATTACTGGTTTTTCTTCCTTCGTATCGTAGTAAAATAATTCCGCTTTGCTTAAACTGGCTGTTTCCCTATAAATTTTCCCCATGTTATTTTCTCCTTTTTAATTAGTTTTATATAAAACTATTATGATATAAAAATACGATTCTTCACAAATAAATCTTGTGGAACCATATTATATATTAAATTCCGTCAAAATTGTGGTTTATTTTATCCAGGGACTGCATTAAAGCTTCCCGTTCCTCTTTTGGGATGTCTTGATAAACCGTATCAAACAAATTCTTCGAAATATCCTCAAACATAGGTTTTAAATCTGCTCCCTTTTGTGTAAGGGAGAGATAGGTAATCCGGTTGTCTGCGACATCCCGTTCTTTTTTTATATACCCAAGCCGAACCAGCTTCTCCACGAGTACGGTTACCGTAGATTTGTCTTTTTTAATTGATCCTGCCAAATCCTTCATCGTGATTTTTTCTTTCCTGAGCAAAGTAAAAATGATATCTCCATGAGAAGGTGCCAGTTCATAAACTCCGTAATTCGCCATTTTTTTAATTATAAACTGATTAGCCTGTGTCCTGATTTTGGATAATACTGAAATAATATCTTGTTCTCTCATAGTTATATGATAGTTTTATATAAAATTATTGTCAAGCATAAAATTACATTTTTTAATAATAAGAAAGCCCGCATTTCGCTGGCTTTCTTATTAAATCCCTGTTTAGACTATTATTTAACCGACCTTAAAATCCCTGTACTGGGCGATCACTAAATCCATTAATTCTGCTGCCTTATTATAAATCTCTTCATCCATTTGGTTAAATGGAAAAATTGCCTGTGGAGAAATTTGAACACCTCTTTTTATCATCAACTTTTTAAACAGAAGTGAAAAATTGGAATCCATATCATAAAGAGGCATTAATTGATGAATCAAATTCTCCAAACGAATGGAACGTTCAAAATCATTTCCATTGACGGCAGCTACCAAATCGCTCCAGATTTCGGGCACTATATTTGATAAACCTCCAATACAACCATTCCCACCCGAAGAAATATTGTAGAGAAATTGATCATCAAATCCGGAATAAGACATAAACGGGTGTCCATTAGCCGCCCGGCACACCAGATTTGTGTGGTTTGGTTCTGTGACTGAGTCCTTTAATCCAACAATATTCTTATTTTCCTGTAAAAGCTTTTTCACCGTTTCAGGGGCAATGGAATGTCCTGTTCTTGCAGGGAAATTATAGACATACAGATCACCGCTTAAGGATTTAGCCAGTGTATCATAAAATAAAAATAGTTTCTCCTGATCAAGTCCGTAGTAATATGGCCCTATTACCATGGGAGCCACATAACCCATAGAATATATTTCATTAGAGAGTTCTACAGTCTCTTTAAAATTAGTGCTTCCTGTACCTGCATATAATTCCACCCGTTGATTGGTATAGTCAGCATAGAACTGGAAGAAATCAGATTTTTCTTTTTGGGAAAGTCCGGTAAATTCCCCTGTGGAACCAAGTACCAGAATTCCATCCACTCCTCCTTCGACTAAAAAATCTATAACTTTTTTATTTGCTTCATAATCCGGTTTTTCATTTCTGTCAAAAACAGTTACTACCGGAGTAATAATCTTATACATATTTTGTTATCCTTTCTTAGTGATTTATCCTGCAATTCTCATCACGCCGTAAACCAATACTGCGAATACCACCATAACCAATCCGTTTAAGGATTCATACACAATTAATTTCAGTCTCTCCCTTATATCCATATTCAGTGCACCTGCACTTACGTGGAAAAATGAACCATGTGGTAATCCATCAAAAACAAAGCTTCCAGTATGTGTCATAACTGCTGCCGCTATTGCAGAGATCCCGCTCAGCATGACCGTCGGACCGAATATCTGACTAGCAAGAGTTGTCCCTGCAGTCGATGACGCCGTAGCCGCTCCCATCAAAGCACCTGATATGGGAGCCAGCAGAAAGCCAGGAAGCCCTGCAAATTCAATTCCCTGTATAATCACATCCTTTAAATTGGAATTAGAAATAATGCCTGCCAGTGTTCCTGTTCCTATTAAAAGCATGGCAACCCCGCTCATCTTTTTTAATCCGGAGGTAAAATAAAAGCACATATGCTTCCCTTTCCTCATGGCAAAGATGCCAGATATTCCTCCTGCCGGTAAAGCAATTAACGGATCAACCGTTATTCCGCATAACGGTCTTAATAGCAATAGTATAATAGTAACCGCTGGTCCTGTCACTGCCCCAGCCAGACTGGGCAACTCACTTACCGGAACAGCTTCTTCTATTTGATCAAAATCTGAACCCTTATGTATTAAAGCCCGCGAAAGAAGCGTAGTGGCAATCAGGGCCGCAATAGCCGGCACAATACCAGCCATCATTGTTGAGGTCAAAGGAATACCAAAGGCCTCAGAAGCTGCAATCGCATTGGGATTTGGGCTCATTACATTTCCTGCCTTCACGCCCCCGATAAGAGCCATTAAAACCCCAAGTTTTTTAAAGCCAGACCGTTTTGCCAGCTGGATAGCAATCGGAGCCACCGTTATTACTGCCACGTCTCCAAAAACACCAACAGCTGTCAGACACCATGTTGCAAGCATAATAGCAATTAGGGAACGTCTGCTCCCCATCTTCCTTATGATAGCTTCTGCTATGCGCGCTGCCGCGCCGCTTTCAATCAATACCCCCGCCAGAATACCGGCAGTTACAATTCTTACGATGGCAGATACAATTCCCTGAACCCCTGTAATCATGCAGCTGACAGTTCCCGTTAAACCTGCTCCACCCAAAAGTCCCCCAAATATAGCGCCAAATATCATTGCATAGGTAGGTTCTACTTTCTTTAAAATCAGAATTATTGCAATCACAAGAGCAATAATTGCACCAAATGCAGATATATTCATTTTAGAACCTCCTTACAGCTTGTCATATTGTAAAATGGCACCTTCAGAACCAGAAGCAGCAATCTTACAATATAGTCCCAGATAACCACGTTTAAACTTTGGTTCCGGACGTTTCCACTCTTTTAATCTGTTTTCGATTTCTTCTTCACTGACCAGTAAATTGAGACTCCGCTTTTCTACATCAATTTCAATTCTGTCGCCATTCTTTACGATGGCAATTGCTCCGCCCTCTGCAGCCTCTGGTGAAATATGTCCGACAAAGCAGCCATTATTGGTTCCACTAAAGCGTCCGTCAGTTATTAGTGCGGTTGTTTTAGATAAACCACGTCCATATAAATACTTCATGGCTTTGTACATTTCACGCATACCCGGTCCTCCCTTAGGACCTTCGTATCGTATTACAACTACATGTCCATCACGGATTGCTCCTTTTAGGATGGCTTCTTCCGCATCTTCTTCTGAATCAAAGCAAATGGCTTCCCCGACGAAATGATGAAGACTTTCATCAAACGCCCCCGGCTTTGTAATACCAGAATCCGGAGCCAGGTTACCACGCAGTACAGCTACTCCCCCCTGATATCCGAATGGGTCAGCCATGGTTTTTACTACCCTACTGTCCTCCGGATACTGATAAATATGATTTTTTATATTTTCCAACACCGTATGCGCAGTCACGGTCATCTCATCTAATGAAATAATGGGCTGCATCTCCTCAAGCAGCTTTGATACGCCACCGGCCCGGTAAAAGTCAACCATATTGTATTCAGAAGACGGATTAATTTTTGCCAATTGCGGAGTCACTCTTGAGAATTGATCGAATTCTTCCAAAACATTCATTTCTAACTCTGCCTCGTGAGCAATAGCAGTCAGATGCATGACAGCATTTGTGCTTCCGCTCATAGAAAGGCATATTTTTATGGCATTTCTCACGCTTTCCTTTGTAATAATCTGACGAGCTGTAATATTTTTTTCTACCAACTCTACAATTTTGATTCCAGTCTCTTCTGCTATGGCAAGCCGTGCCGCACTGGCAGCCGGAATGATACCTCCATCCGGAAGAGTCATTCCAAGGGCTTCTGATAGAGAACACATGGTATTTGCCGTTCCAAGATAAGCGCATGAGCCGCAAGTTGGACAGGCCAGATTCTCCAATGATGTATATTCCTTTTCCGTTATCTTATTAGCGGATAGCATGCCATAAGCCTCCGTACTTGAAGTTTGATCGGATTTTCGGCCATCAAATTCGATTCCCCCATCCATTGGACCACCAGGAAGTAAGATACAGGGAATATCCAGTCTGGCAGCTGCCATTAACATTCCCGGAACAATCTTGTCACAGGAGCCAAGGAGTACAATTCCGTCAAAAAGATTAATTTGTGCCATGGATTCGATAGAATTTGCAATAATTTCTCTTGATGGAAGAATGTAGTGCATACCATCATGGCCTTGTCCCATTCCATCGCATCCACCAATCACGCCAAACTCCACGGGCGTTCCACCGGCACGATAAATTCCATCCTTAACACGCTGCGCAACCTGACGCAAGTTAAAATGCCCTGGCACACATTCACTCCAGGCATTTGCAATTCCAATCATTGGACGTTTTAAATCATCAGTGGTAAATCCCATTGATTTGTAGGTAGCTCTGTAATACTGATTTTGAAGTCCACATAATATTTTCCCGCTTCTTTCCATAATATCCTTCTCCTTCTTATAAGTTAATTAATCTTCTGAAATAGACGAATCAATGTCTCTTTATCAAAATATACTGGATTTGCCCCTGCGCAGGCATCCTTCATGGCGTTATCTGCCAACGTGCCAAAATCTGGATTTAAAACCCCAACCTCTTTTAATGATTTCGGTATTCCAACCTCCTCCGACAATATCCGAATTTGCCGAATGACATAATCTACACATTCCAAATCAGATTTTCCTTCTGTATTAAATCCAATATGCGAAGCAATAACTCGAAACTTTTCAGGAGCGTACTTTGCATTTTCCTCTTCTACTACCGGAAGAAGCATGGCATTACACACTCCATGAGGAAGATCATACAAGCCACCAAGTTGATGAGCCATAGCATGCACATTTCCAAGTCCTGCATTGCTGAAGGCAATTCCATTCAAATAGCAGGCATAGCACATCTGTTCTCTTGCCTCAATATCATTCCCATCTCGTACAGCGTCAGGCAAAAATTTGAATATCTGCTCAATGGCATACAATGCCGTGGCATCCGTAACATCATTGCTGCCTTTCGCAACCACTGCCTCGATCGCATGAGTCAGAGCATCCATACCGGTAGCTGCTGTTAGAGATGCAGGCATACTAACCATTAATTCCGGATCATTCACTGTCATAGTGGCTAAGGAATTTGAATCTACCATGATCATTTTTACATGCCTGTCTTCATCTGTAATAACATAATTAATGGTTACTTCTGCTGAGGTCCCAGCGGTTGTGGTAATTGCAATGACAGGAAGACATTTATTATGTGATTTATTCACTCCTTCATACTCTTTAATATGCCCTCCATTGGTGGCAAGGATTGCAATCGCCTTTCCACAGTCCTGAGGCGATCCGCCTCCGATGCTGATAACCACGTCACAATTTTCTGATTTCAGGATGTCCAGGCCATTCTCCACATTATGTATTGTGGGATTCGGCTTAGCCTCATTGAACACTACATAATCAATACCTATCTCTTTCAGCATGTCA
The DNA here is from genome assembly GCA_029256305.1 of Lacrimispora sp. GTDB lineage: Bacteria > Bacillota > Clostridia > Lachnospirales > Lachnospiraceae > Lacrimispora. The sequence goes on from JAQSYE010000081.1 coordinate 6,350, forward strand.
GTAACTTTTCTGACGGTTCCATTTTCTGTCAAAAATCTGTCAGTAGAAATAAAAGCCTTTTTAAACCCCATGGCGTTTAGTTCACCGGCCGCCTGTTTCAAGCAGCCTTTTCCCAATAAGTTAATTGGTGGTACATAATAAACCATTTGCATACCCTTCCTTTTCTTTTTGCAATAGTACTTATATACGTACGTAGTACGCATATAAGTATTACAAGCTAAACATTAGCACTATACCGCAATATTGTCAACAAAGAAAAGTAAAAGGTTTTATTTTCGTCTCAATTTATATATTTTACTAGTGCTTTTTATGCATAATTAACAAATGAATCATATGGAATTCTATCTTACTCTTTGTTATAATAGAAACAAATATGAATGAATGAGGTGTCACATATGCCTTCAAATGAACATCGGCCAACCGAGCGGGTTCTGGATATACTTGAGTTACTGTCAACAAATGGAAGTGGTATGACATTAACCGAGCTATCAAAATCCTTAAATGCGCCCAAAAGCAGCATTATGCCATTAGTACATACAATGACTACAAGAAAATTTATCTATATGAATCCCGAAAGCTTTAAATATTTTATAGGAATTGCGGCTTTTTCTGTGGGATCTTCGTATACAAACCACATCGATGCACTTGAATTTATTAAGGCAGAAATGAGGCACATAGTCTTAGAAAGCAACGAAACGTGCCAATTAGGTGTTCAAAGCCGGAGTAATCTGCTCTACATTGCTAAAGAAGATTCTGCACAGCCTATCCGGCTGGTCTCTTATGTAGGTAAACAGCTTCCTCTCTATTGCACAGCAATCGGACGAGCAATTTTAGCAGATATGGAACCAGACGAAATCTATGCATTATATCCAGATGGTCTGACAGAATTTACACCTCACACAATTACCCTATGGCCTCGTTTATTAGCAGAATTGGAAGAAACCAAAAAACGTGGATTCGCCCTTGAGCATGAAGAATCCACCCCTGATGTCCATTGTGTCGGAGTTTCCCTGCAAAACAAAGGGAGGATATTCGCTGCTCTCAGCGTATCTATTCCATCTTATCGTTTTTCTGAAGAAAAGCTGAATTTTGTTATCGAACTTCTGAAAGAATCCAAAGCAACTCTGGAAACCTCCTTTTCAAGTAATCTTATTGATTTAAGCAGCCTTTCCTGATAGCTTTAGCACTGTAACAACCAATAAAACCGGCTTGTCTGCGGGCATATCAGATTTCTTTATCAGTATGTATCAGGCGTTTGAAAAAGGGGAGGCGCAATATACGTCTCCCCCTTTTAAGTGAGTGTCTCCCTAATGTCTAGACCTGAAATCTTATAGCCAGTTATAAAAAGGAGAATTATCCGAAAAGGCGAATATCAAAAAGGGCTGTTGTACCCGAAAGTACAACAACCCTTTTCCTATGCCGGCGACCGGAATCGAACCGGTACGGGCGATTAAGCCCGCAGGATTTTAAGTCCTGTGCGTCTGCCAGTTCCGCCACGCCGGCAACAACTGTATACAATGCTTACGCACTGCACAACATAACGATTATACAAAATCACATCTAACTTGTCAACTATTTTCGACTGTAATTTATTCTAAAAGAGGAAATAAAAAGATGTCCTTTATCAATAATAGTAATTGTTTTTATTTTAACAATGTGATATAATTAAAAAAAACCACTTAAGGAGGGTATTTTATGGAACGCATCGTAGTAATTGGAGCAAACCATGCTGGAACTGCAGCAATTAACACTATTTTAGATAATTATAAAGATAAAGAAGTAACTATATTTGATTCCAATAATAATATCAGTTTTTTAGGCTGTGGTATGGCATTATGGATCGGCAACCAGATCACATCACCGGAAGGTCTGTTTTATTGCAGCAAAGAGATTTTTGAACAAAAAGGTGCTAAGGTTTATTTAGAAACCATCGTATATCATGTTGATTTTGAGAAGAAAATTGTATTTGCAACAGGAAAGGACGGACAGAGCTATCAGCAGCCCTATGACAAGCTGATTATCGCCTCCGGATCTCTTCCCATCTCCCCCAGCATTGAGGGCACGGATCTTGCCAATGTTCAATTTGTTAAATTATATCAGAATGCCAAAGAAGTCATTGATAAGCTTCACGAATCCATGATCCGCAATGTAGTGGTAGTGGGCGCCGGATACATCGGTGTGGAGCTGGCCGAAGCATTTAACCGGGTTGGCAAGAAAGTTACCTTAATAGACAATATGAGTACCTGTCTGTCCAGCTATTATGACCGTGAATTCACAGATATTATGTCCAAAAACTTGGAGAGCCACGGAATTAAGCTTGCCTACGAAGAAACAGTAACCGGTCTTACGGGCAGCCAAAAAGTGGAAAAAGTTATCACGGACAAAAATGAATATGCGGCAGATATGGTGGTGCTTGGAATTGGGTTTAAGCCCAACAGCCAGCTGGGCAAAGATACTCTTAAACAGTTTAAGAACGGAGCTTATTTAGTTGACAGACACCAGGAGACAAGTATCCCTGATGTTTATGCCATCGGAGATTGTGCCACTGTATTCGATAATTCCATTCAAGGAACCAATTATATTGCTTTGGCCACCAATGCTGTCCGTTCGGGTATTGTAGCCGCCCATAACGCTTGCGGCACTCCTCTTGAATCAGTTGGTGTTCAGGGATCCAATGGTATCTGCATCTGGAACTTAAAGATGGTATCTACCGGAATCAATCTGGAAAAGGCTAAAAAACTGGGTTATGATGCAGCCGCAGCGGATTATGAAGATACTCAGAAGCCTGCATTTATCCAGCATGACAATGATAAAGTCAAAATCCGGATTGTATACGATAAAAAAACGCGAATTATCTTAGGTGCGCAGATATGTTCCGAATATGATATTTCCATGGCAATTCACATGTTCTCACTTGCCATTCAGGAACAGGTAACCATTGACCGCTTAAAGCTGACAGATATCTTTTTCCTTCCACATTTTAATAAACCTTATAACTACTTTACCATGGCTGCGCTTAAGGCAGAGTAATCGTTTTAACAGCAGAGCAGAAAAATATATTACATCAAAAAGGCGGTGTGTTCAATGGAACACATCGCCTTTTTCCTACATCTCGTTCGTCTTTAAAATGGGTGGAGAAGGATTCGAACCTTCGAAATCGTCGATAACAGATTTACAGTCTGCCCCCTTTGGCCGCTCGGGAACCCACCCATGCTTTATTAGTAAGCGAGTGTTATTTTAACATAGACAAGTTGAAAAATCAAGGTATTTTAGAAAAATTGTAACAAAAATGTGCAACTCCTAATCCCTGTCTCCCACTAGCAAAACAGAGCTTAATGGAGGCATTAAAACTCTCACACTGCCATCTTCAACTGCGAAAGAAATCTTACCCACATTATAACCACTCTCATAAGTCAGCATCACCCGGGACATCGTCTCCCCGTCCTTCATACCCAGCTGCCAGACCGGAATTTTAATATCCTGCTCTTTAGTATGGTTGCTCACCGCAACTGCACAAATACTGTTATTTAAAAAACGCCCGTATGCAATCAAATGATCTCCTGCCAGAAGGGACTTTAAGGAACCCAGGCGCAGTGCCGGGAGGCTCCGGTGCAGCTCCGTCATATATCTGTGAAACTCAATCAGTTCCAGATTTTCATTTCCCCACGGATAGGTTCTGCGGTTATCCGGATCAGTCCAGCCACAGACACCCGCCTCATCACCATAGTAAATGGCAGGCGCTCCTGGCCAGGTCATCTGAATCATTACACCTTCCCGTAATATACCATAGCTGATCCCTTCGGAAGCCGATTCCGGTCCTTCTGTTGAAGTTCGGCCTGTTTTACGATTGGTTCTTGTAAGGAATCTGGAATGATCATGGTTAGAAAGCTGGTTCATGGCCGTTAAAAGTGATCCCGTCATCATACGGCTCATATGATAATTCATGGAATGAAAGAATGTTTCACCGTCTCCGAAAAGTTTTAAATTCTTCTCATCACTATGCTTTTCCATGCCGGTTAAGAACCAGGAAACAGGCTCCATGAATGCATCGTAATTCATCACCGTATCCCATTCATCCCCCTGAAGCCAGGCAGATGGATCTCCATAATGCTCTGCAAGTACAACGGCATTGGGATTTGCTGCCTTTACGGTTTTTCTAAATTCCTTCCAGAACTTATGATTAAACTGGCTGCTGTGTCCTAAGTCCGCTGCTACATCAAGACGCCAGCCATCGGCGTTATAAGGCTCAGAAACCCATTTTGCGGCAATATCCAAGATATGACGGCAAAGAGTCTCGGAACCCTCGTAATTAAGCTTTGGCAAGGTAGGATGACCCCACCAGCCATCGTAAGAATCATTGTATGGCCACTCTGAATCAGAAAATTTAAAAAAGGATTGGTAAGGGCTACTCTCAGATTCAAATGCTCCCGGCTCATAATTTCGGGATAATTCATAGATGCGTTCTCCATCCAGCCATTTGTGGAAGGAGCCACAGTGATTAAATACTCCGTCAAGAATCACTTTCATGCTACGCTTGTGGACTTCCCCTACAAACCTGGCAAAAAACTCATTGCTGGCCTTTAAGTTCTCCTGATCTGTGGTGCGGATCATATATTTGGTTGCGTTCCGGTTATCGGAAGCTTCCGCTGCCAATACTTCTCCTCCATCCTTTACAATCACACCGTAATGAGGATCTATATAATCATAATCCTGACAGTCATACTTGTGATTGGAAGGTGAAACGAATATAGGGTTTAAATAAATAACTTCTACGCCAAGATTTTCAAGATAGTCAAGCTTATCCCAAACCCCCTGCAAATCTCCGCCATAGAAACAGCCCACATCAAACTTATCCGGGTATTTTTCCCACTCATTGACTGCCATGACTCTTTGTCCTATGTAGAGATATTCATCCCCTGCCACATCATTGGAGTGGTCTCCGTTATAAAAACGGTCCACAAAAATCTGATACATAACAGCACCTTTTGCCCAGTCAGGCGTGGAAAACCCCGGCACTATGGTAAACCAGCCAGTGTCCGGATACTGCCCAATAGGACCGAGACGGCTGTAATAGCAGATCTCATCTCCCTTTCTTACCAAAAAACAATATTGGATCGGGCAATCTCCTGCCTTCAGCCTGTATTCATAATAGTCAAACAAATCGTCTGAGTCTGTTTTTATCATAGCGCATTCGGACGAACTGCCGGCCTCAATATAATTTACAAAATCCGCATTATTTGCTCCTGTGCGGAAAAGAAGAACTACCTCATCTCCTATTTCAGGTTCCATGGGAAACCGAAAGCTGTCAGTTTCATCGGTGAATAATGCATTTTTATTTAACGCCTCTGCCTGGAAGCACATAGATTCTTCATTTCCTTTCACATTACTCTATTACCATTTTATCTGATTGGGTTCAATTATACAACCCCGCCTTTTTCTAAATTGCATATAAAAAACGGTCAGCGGGGTAGCTGACCGTTTTTCGGAGAAGGTATTTCGTTTCTTATGGGGTGTAGCAAAAACTATATAATGTATTGGGGGGGTTTACGTTTATTAATATACCACGCCTGAGAAAATAAGTGTGCACAAACATCATTTTTTTATCATTACTTTTTTATGCATTTTTTCACTCTTCCCCCACAGGTAACAAAAAAGCGCAGATTCACCGTCAAAAACTTAGATATTTTACCGGATCTCTGCGCTTTTATCTTAAATCAAAGCTAAAACATCAGACTTCTGCTTCAGAAGGAAACAGGCTTTCAAATTCCTTCTGGCCTATCTTTTCTTTTTCTATCAGCAGTTTACAGCAGGCATGAAGGACATCTTCATTTTTTATAATGATTTCCTTCGCCTTCTCATAACATTCATCTATGATTCGCTTCACTTCATTGTCTATAGTGTTGGCAACCTGACCTCCGTAATTCTTGGTATGTGCCAGATCCCGTCCGATGAATACCTCATCGCCATCATTCTCATAATTGATCATTCCAACCTGATCAGACATTCCGTACTGGGTTACCATAGCTCTTGCAAGGGCTGTTGCCTGCTTGATGTCCTGGGAAGCACCTGTGGTTATGTCGCCGAAGATAATCTCTTCTGCAATCCTTCCACCCAGATCCACCATAATATCCTGCAGCATCTTGCCTTTTGTATGAAACATATGATCACTCTCCGGAAGAGGCATGGTATAACCGGCAGCACTGACTCCCGTCGGTATGATGGATATGGTATGAACCGGTCCTTCATCCGGAAGCAGATGGAAAAGGATTGCATGCCCCGCTTCGTGGTAGGCCGTAATCTTCTTCTCTTTCTCCGTAATCACCTTGCTTTTCTTTTCCGCACCGATTCCAACCTTTACAAAGGCTTTATCGATATCAGACTGATTAATATACTTTTTACCGTGTCTCGCTGCGTAAATAGCAGCTTCATTCATCAGGTTTTCCAAATCCGCCCCTGTAAATCCGGCTGTGGTCTGAGCGACTCTTCTTAACTCCACATCTTCTGCAAGAGGCTTCTCTTTTGAATGAACCATTAAGATCTCTTCTCTTCCCTTTACATCCGGTCTCCCTACGCTGACCTTACGGTCGAAACGTCCGGGTCTCAAAATAGCCGGGTCAAGAATATCCACACGGTTGGTCGCTGCCATCACAATGATTCCTTCATTGATTCCAAAACCGTCCATCTCAACGAGAAGCTGGTTTAATGTCTGCTCTCTTTCATCATGGCCGCCGCCCATTCCGGTACCTCTGCGTCTTGCAACTGCATCGATCTCATCGATAAAAATAATACACGGCGCATGCTTCTTGCCCTCTTCAAACAGATCTCTCACACGGGACGCACCCACGCCGACAAACATCTCAACGAAATCCGAACCGGAGATCGAGAAGAACGGAACGCCTGCTTCTCCAGCGACTGCTTTTGCAAGAAGTGTCTTTCCTGTTCCGGGAGGTCCAACCAGAAGAATACCCTTTGGAATGCGGGCTCCCACACCGGTATATTTTTGAGGGTTCTTTAAGAAGTCCACGACTTCCTCCAGTTCCTCTTTCTCTTCTTCAAGTCCGGCTACCTTGCCGAAGTTTATTTTATTGGCATCCTTTGCAAGATGAGCACGGCTTCTTCCAAAATTCATCATCTTGGCATTGGCGCTTCCCGCTCCAGCTCTGGCATTCATTAACATAAACAGAAAAACCATGGCTACTGCTGTTAAAATAATTGGTAGGGTAATGACAAGAAAAAGATTCTCTTTCTGAACTGCTTCCACCGTGTAGGTAATACCATTTCGGTCCAGAAGATCCTGAATCTCAATCACATTGGATACGTTGGCCTGTTTTAATGAATTGTCAGTCATGACCATCTCGATTCTGCCGGTTGGGGGCGGATCGTTCTGTCTGACTGTCGCTGAGGTTATGGTCCCATTGTCAATCGCCTGCATGAGTTCCTGGTTTGTAATGATTCCGCTCTTTTGTGGCAGTCTACTGGCAAATAAAAGCATAATAGCCAGAAGGAGCAGGAATCCCAAGCCTTTAAATGGTTGCTGTTGTTTCAACATGCTGCCTCCTTATTGCTGTTCTATCACTCCAATATATGGCAAATTCCTGTATATCTGATCGTAGTCAAGACCATAACCGATGATAAACTCATCCGGCACGGTAAAGCAGGTATACTTCACTTCAACCTGTTTCTTCACACGTCGTTCCGGTTTATCCAGAAGGGTACATAACTCAACACTGTTTGGATTTCTCTGTTTCAGTACCTCAATTAAGTAAGAAAGAGTATTGCCGGAATCAATGATATCCTCCACAATCAATACGTCCTTGCCCTCAATCGGGTCATCCAAATCCTTGGTGATTTTCACGATTCCGCTTGATACAGTCCCGGATCCATAGCTGGAAACAGACATAAAGTCCATGGTTAACGGCAGACTGATCCGCTTTGCCAGTTCGCAGGTAAAGAAAACGCCTCCCTTTAAAATGCAAATCAGGTGAAGAGGTTTTCCCTCATAGTCCCTGCTGATTTCTTCTGCTACTTCTTTAATCCTTGTCGCTATCTCTTCCTCTGATAACATTACACGTATCTTGTCATCCATTGACTTTTCCTCCGTCTAGCTGCATTTGTATTACTGTATGGGTATCATCTGTTATCTTATAGTATTCACTGATCCGGTATCCGATTACCCATAGGACATGGGAACCTTCCGTTAC
>JAQSYE010000082.1 GCA_029256305.1 Lacrimispora sp.
TCCCCCAGCTATTTTACCAGATGTTTCAAAAGAAAACTCGGGGTTTCTCCCATGGAATATGTAAAGCAGAGAAAGCTTTTAACAGCTGCAAAGGAGATTGCAAAACCGGCTATTTTCTCCGATTGCTTCAAAATGTGCCGATTTCAGACTTCGCTCTGAGCTTGATGAACTTTCCATAAAATTTCTTTAAGGTTGACAGAACGGATCAGTGCTGATAGAATCTTTAAATTAAAAATGGTGTATATTAATTCAATGAAAATGCATAGGACACATGCTTTTTGACGAGAGGAGAAATAAGATGATAATTGGTGCGATTACAGTGGGACAGAGTCCTAGAACAGATGTTACAGCCGATATAATGGGTATTTTTGAGGGGAGAGCAGAACTTTGCGAAAAAGGAGGGTTAGACGGGCTGACAAAAGAAGAAATTCAAAAATTTAAACCGGAGGAAGGCGATTATGTGCTGGTATCCCGATTAAATGATGGCTCCTCTGTAACGTTTGCAGAACGTTTTATTCTTCCCCGGCTTCAGGCAGCAATTCACGAACTGGAGGCGGAGGGAGCAGAACTTATCATGATGTTTTGCACGGGCAAGTTTCCGGATACACTGAAATCCTCCGTTCCCCTGATTTATCCCTGTGATATTCTGGACAGAATGGTCCCTCTGTTTTCACCCAATTCCTCCATTGTTGTAGTGACCCCATCCCCTAAGCAGTTACAACAGAGTTTGGATAAATGGTCACAGATCGTAACGGATGTAAACGTTATTTCTGCTTCCCCTTATGGAGAATGGGAGGAAATTACAAAAGCGGCTGGGCAGATAAAGGGGGTAAATGCAGATGTGATCGTACTGGACTGCATTGGGTACAGTCAGGATATGAAAAAGGTGTTTGCGGGAGAAACGAAAAAGCCGGTGATTCTGCCAAGGACGCTGCTTGCACGTATGATATCAGAATTAACAGACCGGTAAATGTTCCAATCTCCCAATTACTGTGCACACTGCTTAATTTGTGCATAAATGACTGTGCACGCAGCTATTTACAAAGAAGAACCCGCCTGTTAGTATATTCATAATAATTTATAAATATAAGTCAGGAGGATTCTTATTATGAGTGATATCTTATTCAGAGCAAGGGAACTTGAGTCATATGGGATTGCTATAAGACGGCAGATTCATAAGAATCCTGAGCTTGGCTTTGAACTTCCAAAGACAATAGAGCTTGTGGAAAAAGAACTGATTACATTGGGGTATGAGCCGGTTCGCTGCGGAAGGGCCGGGATCACGGTAACCGCAGGAAAACCAGGCAGGACTTTTTTACTTCGGGCAGATATGGACGCTCTTCCGATGAAAGAGGAGACCGGTCTGGAGTTTGCATCAGAGAACGATTGTATGCATGCCTGCGGTCATGATATCCATACCAGTGCTCTCCTTGTGGCAGCCCGGATCTTAAAAGAAAGAGAAGAAGAATTACAGGGAACCGTAAAACTGATGTTTCAGCCCTGTGAAGAAGGCGTAGCAGGTGCGCTTGACATGGTGAGGGCAGGGGTGCTTGAAAATCCCCACGCAGACGCGGCTATGGCTCTTCATGTAGTACATGGAAAAGCTGGAACGGTAGGATATTCCTGGACTACGGCATGTGCTTCCAGTGATGTATTTACCATAACTGTAAAGGGAAAGGGCGGTCACGGAGCTGCACCTCACAACTGCGTGGATCCCATTAATACAGCAGTACATATACATATGGCCCTGCAGGGAGTGAACAGCAGAGAGGTTCACCCTGATGAGATGTTGGTGCTTAGTATCTGCGAGATTCATGGGGGAACCGCTTCCAACATATTTCCTGATACAGTAGTGATGAAAGGGACGATCCGGACTATGAATCCGGAAGTAAGAAGCTTTGCAAAAGACCGCCTGGTTCAGATCGCAGAGCAGACGGCAGCTGCATTTCGGGCAGAAGCTGCGGTTGAGTTTCTTCACGAAGGTGTTCCTCCAATGAAAAATGATACCATTCTTTTACAGGAAACTACAGAATATATTAATCATATTTTGGGAGAAGACACCTGTTACGAACTTCCCCGTATGACAGGCTCAGAGGATTTCTCCGTGGTGTCCCAGCTGGTTCCCTCAGTACTCTATTGGGTTGGGACCGGGTCAGAGGAAGAAGGATATCCCTATGGTGTTCATGACCCAAGAGTCACATTTGATGAGAAAAGTTTACATAAAATGGCGGCTATCTATGCGGGAACTGCCATGGAATGGCTGAGAGAACATTCATGAGTACAAGATTTATTTTATACTGACATAATAAACGATAGTTAAAGGCGACTATGTCCTCTTTGGCTGTCGTTTTATTAAAATATAAAGAAAAGAGGAAGAATTATGAAAAAGAGAATCTTAGCAGCAATCGCCGCCCTGGCAGCAACTGCTGTCCTAAGTGCATGCGGCTCTGAGAAACCAGCCTCCACAGCAGCAGCGACGGAGCAGGCCAGCACAGTACAAGAGACGGCAAAAGAAGAGAAAACACCTGGGGAACCGGTATCCGGAGGCATTTTAACCATCTCCCTTTCCTCCTCCCCTAAGAACCTGGATCCCGTTAAATATACGGGAACTTACGAATCTCAGATCATCGGAACTGTCTGCGATACGCTTGTAGAGTACAATACAGAACTGACAGAAATCCAGCCTGGTCTGGCTAAATCGTGGAAGGTCAGTGACGATGGGCGGGCTTATACCTTTACACTTCGGGATGATGTTTATTTCCAGCCTGGCAAATTTCAGGAAGGAAGAAAGATGACAGCAGAAGATGTGAAGTATTCTCTGGAACGTTCCCGTAAGCTTTCCGCCATGAACCGTCTGGACATGCTTGATCACTGTGAGGTAGTCAGTGATACAGAACTGGTATGTTATTTAGCAGAGCCTAATGCTGTATTCTTAACAGCACTGACTGATGCAGGAAATGTAATTGTTCCCAAAGAAGAAGTAGAAGGCTGGGGAGATGATTTCGGCACCCACCTTGTAGGAACCGGCCCATTTGCCCTGGAATCCTTTGAACTGGACCAGCAGGCAGTATTAAAACGTAACGACAAGTACTGGGCAGCAAAACCTTATCTGGATGGGGTTACATTTAAGCCGGTCAGCGACGGAAATCAGGCAGTTAACGCGCTGAGGACCGGAGAAATCAATCTGGCTACCAGCTTAAGCGGAGAAGCAGTCAAAATTGCAAGAGAAGACCAGTCTGTGGAACTGATGGAGACACCTGGACTTCATGTAGCCTACATCTATTTCAACCAGAAGAGTGGTCCTACTGCTGATATTAAAGTAAGAGAAGCAATTATCAAAGCAGTCAATGTGGACGAGCTGACTGCCGGAGTATATCAGTACAATGAGGCAAAATCAGCCAGCCTTCCGCTACCTCCAGGTTCCTGGGGATATGACTCCAGTCTTGAATCAGAAAAACCGGCCTATGATCCGGAAGGAGCAAAGAAGCTTTTGGCAGAAGCAGGTTATCCCGATGGCTTTGATTTAAATATCTACATCTCCAACACAGAATCAAGAATTAAAATGGCAACTTTGTTCCAGGCATATTTAAAGCAGAATTTAAATATCAACGTGAATATCAACACCAGTGAATGGGGAGCCTTTAGTGAAATTGCAGCATCCGGTAAAGCTGATGTCTTCGCAATGTCCTGGACCTGGTATCCAGATCCTTACTTTTTCTTAAATAAACTGTTCCACTCCAGTTCCATCGGTTCTCTTGGAAATGGTCAGGGATTTGAAAATAAAGAGGTAGATCAGTATTTGGATGATGCCCTTCTTACAACAGATCAGGCAAAACGTGCAGAACTCTATAAAAAAGCCCTTGCTGTTATTGTAAAACAGTATCCGGGAATCTTTTATGCCAATGAAAATGTAAACTGGGGCGTAAGCTCCAATGTTCAGGGTCTCACACAGAGAGCAGATGGAAAAGTTAAAATCTGTACACCTGATATCAATGTATGGTTATCAAAATAAGAAGCTGAAATGTGGGATATTGCGCAGGCAATATCCCCTGTTTCAAAAACACGAGAGGAGATCTATGTTTAAAACAATATTAATCAGATGTCTGCAGATCCTTCCGTCTCTATTTGTAGTCGTCACGCTGACGTTTATCCTTACCAGAATGATTCCCGGTGACCCGGCAAGAGCGGTTTTAGGACCTCAGGCATCCGTTCAGGATGTACAGAAAATGCGTGAGACCATGGGGCTTGATCAGCCTCTTGTCAGTCAGTATAAAGATTATATGATCCAGATTGCAAAGGGAGATTTCGGTGTCTCGTATTCTTACAATCAGCCGGTTCTCGGGCTGATTGCAAAAAGAATACCCAATACACTGCTTTTGGCATTACCGTCAATATTGATCGCACTGATTGCAGGTCTGTCAATTGGTGTGACTTCAGCAGTCCGACAGGGAACCTTAGTTGATTATCTGTTCATGATACTGGCGCTGGTGGGAGTTTCCATGCCTATTTTCTGGCTTGGTCTGATGCTGGTGCTGGTTTTCAGCGTTCATTTAGGCTGGCTGCCTGTACTGGGAATGGGAAGCATGTCATCTGGAATTGGAGATGTGATCCGCCACATGGTGCTGCCCTGTTTCTGTCTTGCAACCATCCCGACTGCAACATTTTCCAGAATCACACGTTCCAGCATTCTGGAATCCATTCATGGGGATTCCATTCGTGCTCTCAGAGCCAGGGGAATCAGGGAATCAGTTGTGATTTGGAAATATGCATTAAAAAGCGCACTTCCGCCCGTGATTACGGTTTTGGGATTGCAGCTGGCAGGCTGTTTTGCAGGCGCAATTCTTACAGAAACCATTTTCGCCTGGCCAGGCATGGGAACCCTGATTGTAGGGGCAATTGATAACAGAGACTATGCTCTCATACAGGGAGCGGTTCTGGTGATTGCATTGGCATTTGTAATAATTAACATGCTTGTGGATGTGGTGTATATGATAATCAATCCCAATGTCAGCTACGAAGGAGGTTTCTAAATGGCAAAGGTGCTTTTATTGGACCAGCAGTCTCAGGAAGAGATTCTAAGAAAAGAGAGGAAAGCAAATAATGCATGGAATAAGCTGAAACGAAATAAGACAGCCGTGCTGGGACTTGCAGCTGTTTGCTTTATGATTGCCATTGCAGTATTTGCTCCACTTATAACTGACGGAAAACCAAATGAAATTCATCCAATTGATGCTTACCTGACTTTTTTTCAAAAAGGTCATCTGCTGGGAACCGATGAATTTGGAAGAGATTTATTTACCAGAATCTGCTATGGAGCCAGAGTTTCCCTTTTGGTTGCTGCAGGAGCTACCATAGTGGGCGGTATTGCCGGTGTCCTTTTGGGGCTTCTCGCCGGATATATGGGAGGAATTGTGGATGCGGTTGTGATGCGGATTATGGATGGAGTTCTGGCATTTCCCTTCATACTGCTTTCCATTGTGCTTATGACTGTACTTGGTTCTGGAATGACGAATGTCATTCTGGCCATTGGAATTGCCGAGATTCCAAGGTTTGCACGAGTAGTAAGAGGTCAGGTGCTGGTGGTGAAGCGGGAAGAGTACTGCAATGCAGGAAGAGTAATCGGAATCTCTCATTTTCGCATGCTGTTCCATCATATTCTTCCCAATACCATTTCGGAAGTAATCGTCTATGCGACTTTAAATATAGCCAGTGCCATTATTTCGGAATCAGCCTTAAGCTTTCTGGGACTTGGAATCGATCTGCCTACGGCTTCCTGGGGAAGCATTCTAAGGGCAGGAAGAAATTCACTGAATACAGCGCCTCACATAGCGGCCGTATCCGGTGTGTTTATCCTCATAACGGTAATTGGCTTTAATCTTCTTGGTGACGGGATCCGGGATGTGCTGGATCCGAAAATGAAAAAGTAGGGAAACGTATGGACATTAACAGAATAAAAGAAATGGCAACACAGGTGATTGAGGAAAAATCGGATCAGCTTTGGGAACTGGCTCTCTATCTTTGGAACAACCCGGAATATAATTTCAACGAATATGCCTCCAGCAAAGCGGTGAGCGGACTGCTTGAAACCTTTGGTTTTCAAGTAGAACGGGGAATCTGCGGTCTTGATACGGCATTTTGCGGGCGTTATGACAGCGGGAAGCCAGGACCTCATATTGGATTCCTTGCTGAGTATGATGCGGTTCCCGGTATGGGGCATTCTTGCGGGCATAATCTGATGGCAGCCATGGCTGTGGGAGCAGGTGCAGGTGTAAAGTCTGTCATTGACCAGCTGGGCGGAACCATAACCGTTTACGGAACTCCGGCAGAAGAGGGCGGAGGCGGAAAAGTGATCATGCTTGAACGCGGGGCCTTTCAGGAGCTGGACGCAGCCATGATTATACACTCTGCAAATGAGACTGTGGTCAATGATATCTCCTATTCTGTAACCGATATTATTGTCACATATCATGGAAAAAAGGCGCATGGAGCAACCTGGCCGGAGGAAGGCGTCAGCGCACTGGAACCCTTGCTTTTACTGTTTCAGTATATAAACGGACAGAGACTGTCATGGAATGGCAGGGGTACCATTCTGGGAGTGATCACCGACGGCGGCAGGGAGCCAATTACCATACCGGAAGTCACTCAGGCGAAGTTTACAGTCAGGTCCTTTGATCAGAAATTCAAAGAAAAAATACAAAAAGAATTTATGGAAGCCGGTGAATCCATTGCACGGATGACAAGGACAACCGTTCAGTTTGAGCAGGCAGGATATACATACGAGGATATCCACAATAATCCCGGATTGGAAGCATTGCTTTTAAAGAACTTTACGGAACTTGGAGAAGTGGTAATGCCAAGAAGGAAAGAACTGGGAATCGGGTGCACCGATGTAGGAAATATCACGCATGTAATTCCTGCACTCCAGTCATACGTAAAGGTGGTGCCTGAACTGAGGGGGCATACCAGGGAGTTTGAAGAGGCATGCAAAAGTGAAGACGGGAAGAGGGCTGTATTAACAGGGGCGAAAGCACTTGCCCTTACCGCACTGGATCTTCTGTCATCTCCTGAGGAGATGGAGAAGGTGAAGAAAAGCTTTGAAGAAAGGAGGGAATGCTGTGAGTGAAGCATTATTAACCGTAAAGGATTTAAAAACCTATTTTTATACGTCAGGCGGTGTAAGCAAGGCGGTAGACGGAGTGAGTTTTAAAATTAACCGCGGAGAGATCATGGGAATTGTGGGCGAATCAGGATCTGGCAAAAGCGTCACTTCTTCCTCAATTATCCGTCTTCTACCGGCAGGTACTGGAAAAATTGTAAGCGGCAGCATTGATTTTGATGGGACAGACGTCCTGGCTCTTAATAAGAAAGAGCTTCTGTCTTTTAGGGGAAAGGATGTTTCCATGATTTTTCAGAATCCCATGACTTCCTTATCTCCTGTTTTTAAAGTCGGACACCAGATGACAGAGCTGATCCGGACCCAGCAGAAGGTAGACCGGCAGTCAGCCTATCGTATGGCAGAAGAGGCATTAATGAAGGTTGGAATAACAGATGCCAGGCGGCGTATGGATTCCTATCCCTATGAACTGTCAGGGGGTATGTGCCAGCGGGTGATCATTGCCATGTCCATTTTAAGCAGTCCCAAGATGATTATTGCCGATGAACCAACCACTGCCCTTGATGTGACCATTCAGGCTCAGGTGCTAGATTTATTAAAAGAGATGCGAAAGACCTATCAGACAGCCATTTTATTAATTACCCACAATCTGGGGGTTGTCTGGAAAATGTGTGACAGCGTCATGGTGATGTATGCCGGCAAGACAGTGGAATACACCACATGCAGAAATTTATATCACAAACCGCTGCATCCTTATACGTGGGGGCTTTTAGATTCCATGCCAAGGCTTGGCAGTGAATCAGAAGAAGAATTGTCCACCATTCAGGGAACGCCTCCTGATTTAAGGCTTACAGGAACCTGCTGTAATTTTTCCAACCGGTGTCCCTATGCCAGTGAGATCTGCAAAAGCGTGGTACCGGAATTAAAAGAACTGGAACCAGGACATTTTGTCGCCTGTCACAGGCAGTGTGAAGAAGGCGGTCTTGTGCGGGGAGGTGTGGATCAGACATGAGTGAAAATTCAATCATTTTGCAGATAAAAAATCTGTCTAAGGATTTTGAGGTAAAGGGCAAAGGCCTGGGAGGAAAAAAAACGGTTCTCCATGCGTTAAATGACATCAGCCTGGATATCAGAGAAGGAGAGGTCCTTGGAATTATCGGTGAGTCGGGGTGTGGAAAGTCAACTCTTGGAAGATGCATTGTGGGACTTCATAAACCCACTGGGGGAGATATTCTGTTCGAAGGAAAGAGTATCTTAAAATTATCTTCCAGAGAACGGTTTGAGTTATGTAAAAACATTCAGATGGTTTTTCAGGACCCATACTCATCTCTGGACCCCAGACATACAGCTGCCGATTCCGTATCCGAGCCAATGATTATCCATAAAACGGTAAAGGGCCGGCAGGAGCTGGAAAAGAGAGTGTTAGAGCTATTTCAGCAGGTAGGTCTGGACATTCAGCATATGAACCGCTATCCCCACGAGTTTTCAGGCGGACAGAGACAGCGTTTAAATGTGGCAAGGGCTATTTCCATTCAGCCTAAAGTGGTTGTCTGTGATGAGCCGGTATCGGCGCTTGATGTATCCATTCAGGCACAGGTAATCAATTTACTAAAAGGTCTGCAGAAGAAATATCATCTTACCTACGTGTTTATATCCCATGATTTAAGCGTGGTGAAATACGTCAGTGACCGGATTGCAATCATGTATCTGGGACAGATTGTAGAACTATGCAATGGAGGAGATATTTATAAAAATCCGCTTCACCCCTATACGAAGGCCCTTTTATCCGCCATTCCGCCGGAAAGCCCGGATGAGAATAAGGAGCGGATTACACTGGAGGGAGAGATATCAAGCCCGATTGGAGACAGGGAAGGCTGTCCTCTCGCCGGAAGGTGTCCTGAGTGTATGGAGCGCTGTAAAAAAGAAGTTCCGTCGCTTTTATCGTATGGAGAAGAGGGACATCAGGTGGCTTGCTTTTTATATGAAAGCAAAATAGTACAGGGAGGAAATTGAGATGACAAAAAAAGAGCTGGTACAGTATGTGGAGGATCACCGTGATGAACTGATTACGCTGACATCTCAACTCATTCAGATAAAAAGTGAAAATCCAATCGGCACACAAAGAGATGTGGTTGATTATGTGGAAACATTTTTAAAAGATGCCGGTATTGAATATAAGGAGACGGGCTGTAACCCGGATTATCCCTGCGTAGTAGCAGGCTATGGAAATGACATGGGTTTTTCCCTGATCATAAATGGCCATGTAGATGTAGTGCCTGCAGGGGATTTAAACCAGTGGGAGTTTGATCCTTTTTCCGGTGAGATAACGGACACCCAGATCCTGGGAAGAGGAACCTCGGATATGAAGGCAGGTGTGGCAGGCGTTTTATTTGCTCTTTCTCTATTTGCAAAAAAGCAGGTTCCCTTAAATGGCAATATCCATCTTCATATTGTCTCTGATGAAGAAAGCGGAGGACAGTTTGGAACCCAGTGGCTTTGCGCCAACGGATATGGGGAACACGCCGATGCATGTCTGGTAGCCGAGCCGACTTCCATGAATACCATAGAGATCGGGCAGAAGGGCGGCCTGCTTTTAAAGATAAAATCGTTTGGTAAATCCGCACATGGAAGCCTTGGGGATTTTAAAGGAGAAAATGCGATTCTAAAGCTTTCTAAGGTTCTTTCCCACGTTTCCCTGCTCTCTAAAATAGAAGGACATTTTTCAGAACGTCAGATAAAACCGCTGATGGATTCCAAGCTTCTTGCAGAACGAGAAAATCACATTCCAGGACTTGGCAGAGTGATTGATCATGTCAGCACCAATGTAGGTCTGATTCAGGGCGGAACCAGGCACAATATGGTACCCGACTATTGCGAAGCGACAGTTGATGTCAGGCTCCCCATCGGAGTGAACAAAGAAGAAATTGATGAAACCTTAAAACAGATTCTTGAAATCAGTGGAGTCGAAGGTGTGGAGTTTGAGCTTCAGTACAAGAGTGATGCCAATTTCACAGACCATGAGGCCCCCATTGTGCTGGCGTTTAAAGAAAATGCGGAACGGCTTCTTGGAAAAGATATGATTCCTGCGTACCAGTGGGCTTCCAGTGATGCCAGGGATTACCGGAAACTTGGCATCCCAACCATTCAGTTTGGTCCCTCTAATACAGTGGGGATCCACTCTTATAATGAAACGGTACAGATCGAGGATGTGGTCGCAGCAGCTAAAATCTATGTAGCAGCTATTTGTGATTTAATGGAGATTAAGTAAAGAACATGGAGGATTTATCATGCTGATGAAACAATTGATCGAGGTATATGATCTGCTTGACAGCAGCTATGCCAGCGGAAAACAGGTGGAACAATATTTAAAAGGCATCCGCAGCGACGCTGATGTTGAAGTTTATACCCTGGAGGGGCCCAAAGGAAAAACCGACATGGTAAAAGTAAGGATTCCGGGAATAAAAGGGAAAAGTAAAGGCATGAATGCCCCCACCATTGGATTGCTTGGAAGACTTGGCGGCTTGGGAGCCCGACCTGAGAGGATTGGTTTTGTATCAGACGGAGACGGAGCTTTGGTTGCAATCTCTCTGGCATCAAAAATCCTGGACATGCAAAACAAAGGAGATTATCTGGACGGGGATGTATTTATCTCCACTCACGTCTGCCCGGATGCGCCCACCAGAGAACACCATCCGGTGCCCTTTATGGATTCTCCCGTAAATATGGCGCAGGTAAACCGCGAAGAGGTGACAGAAGAGCTGGATGCCATACTATCCGTGGATACGACAAAAGGGAACCGGATTATCAACACCAGGGGCTTCGCCATTTCACCAACGGTAAAGGATGGGTATATTCTGAAGGTTTCAGAAAGCATTCTGGATCTGATGCAGATGACCACAGGGAAGCAGCCATTTGTATATGCTCTTTCCCAACAGGACATTACTCCCTATGGTAACGGGCTTTATCATTTAAACAGCATTCTTCAGCCTGCGACTGCCACCAAAGCACCTGTAATCGGAGTTGCTATTACTACGGAAGCACCTGTGGCAGGCTGTGCAACCGGAGCCACACATATAACAGACTGTGAAGAAACTGCCAGATTTATGCTGGAGGTAGCCAAAGCCTATGGCCGTGGAGAGTGCAGCTTCTACGATGAAACAGAATATGAACGGATTCAATATCTCTACGGCAATATGGTGCACTTCCAGACTCTGGGAACAGGAAATGAGTGCGACGATGATGCTTAATGTTACATAGTTTGAATGAGCTCCCAGGCACAAATCCCAAGGTAGAGGCGGAAAATATCCTCAACTGCCGATAGTTCACAGCAAAGCAGTTTTTTAACCAGGGAAAGCCGTGAGGTCAGGGTATTCCTATGAATAAATAATTTCTGGGCTGTATCAGTTAAATTCATGGAGCTCTCCAGATATGTTTTAAGCGTTAAAAAGAGTTCACTTTTGTTTTCCTGGTCATAGAAAACAAGCTCTTTTACCGTATCCGTGTAAATCTTACTTAATTCATAAGTACTAAGCTGCGTCAGAACATGATAGGCGTATTGTGCAGAGTACGAGTTAACCATAGATGCTTCCGCTAATGGGGTCTGCAGATGTAAGGTCTGCAGGCTTTCCTCATATGCTTTTGCAATGGATGAGCTGGATAAATGACACCGGCTGATTCCAAGTCTGAAAAAGGAGTGATAGTCGCTCAGTGCTTCCATTAGCTGAGAGACTGCCAGATTAACAAGAGACAATGCTTTTACATTAGAAACCTGTTTTGAATACAGAAAAAATATAACAATGCGGTTATCATGATTACACAAAAAGTATTTATAATCAAGACGGATCAATTCATGATTGATCCCATTGTAAAGACTTCGAAACATTCTGTTTTCCTTATCCAGACATTCAAATGTGACGCAGATTCTTTTTAACTGATAAGGAAATGAATAGGAATCGCAGATCAGCTGAATCTCTTCTACAGATTTTTTCTTCTTATCTGTAAGCATATAGAAAAAAGAATCAAAATAATTTTTCTGTGAAAATGTTCTGTTTTGAACCTGCATGGAGGAAAGCTCCAAAGCAATTACCGAAAAAATCTGCTTTAAAATTACTGCGGTTGTTTCATCAATATTCGTTTTTGTATGATCAATACACAGATAATGTCTGTTATCAGGAAGCAGAAAGGTCTGAAAATTAAGGAGTGTATTGTTAAAATAAAACGATCGGTTACCAGAGAAATTTTTCTCCGTATCCTGCTGTGAGTCAGTATGGAGAGGCTGGGCATGAAGTTTATTAATTTTGTTAAATTCCTCCTGCTGTCTAAGGGGAACATAATAGTATAGCGGAAAATCGGAAATAGTAGTAATCATAGCAATGGAATTGGTATAACGGGATATCTCTTCCAGCATTTTCATAATTCCTTCTTTATTGAAATAGAGCTGGTGAAATTTTTCTGTTTCACGGAGGATAAACTGCTGCAGGGAAATCTTCTGGTCAATTAAGTTCTGATTGATTACGCTGATGATATTAGAGTAGACGTGGTAATATGGTACGGAGACCAGCGGAACCCCGTATTTTTCAGCCTCTTTGATCAGGGAATCCGGTATCTGATCAAAGAAGCGTTTTACTTTTATACAAAAAGCAGTGCATTCAATAGCATGAAGATCGGCAATTACCTGCTTTTGCAGTTCCACATCATTGTAGAATATATATCCGGTTGTCAGAATAATCTCATGCTTCTTAATCCATCTTACACCGTCGGGATTATCAAGAACACTGATTCCGGTAATCGGATTTTGAAGGTCTTCCTCCTTGCCGATAAATTCAAGGTTATCAATTGGAGTCTCATTTAGAAACCATCCAAGTGTTAAGGGCGGATACGTCATTCCATGCTCCTTTCTGAAAGGATCAAATGGTTACTATCTGTTTTTTGTTAACGACAATGATAACATTGATTCTCCCTTATTACAAGGTTATGTTGTAAAAAAATGTCGAAAAAGAGCCTTGTGTTTTTTCAATAAGGCCGATATAATGGTAAAAAATAATGCCGAAAAGAGAGGAACATATAAATGATAAAGGATCTTACAGTTTCCACGTTTCTGGAAGAACTGTCCTCAAAGAAACCAACACCGGGCGGAGGAGGCGCTGCAGCGCTTGGGGGTGCTCAGGGCGTGGCATTAGGTGAGATGGTAATTAATCTGACGTTGGGAAAAAAGAAATATGCAGACGTAGAAGAGGAGATGCAGCTTCTTCTGGTCAGGCTGGAGGAAATAAGAACCGAATTTTTAAGACTGGCTGATGAAGATGCCAGAGTATTTGCACCTCTTGCGGCGGCCTATGGCCTCCCTTCCGGAACGGAAGAGGAAAAGAAGCATAAGGACGAAGTTTTAGAAACCCATCTGCTTGCAGCAAGTCTCGTCCCCAAAGCCATTATGGAACTGGCGCTGGAGGCAATTAATATTATGGATATTCTGGCTCACAAGGGCAGCCGGCTGGCTGTCAGTGATGTGGGAGTAGGTGTGTCATTTTTACGAACCGCACTTTTAGGCGCAAAGATGAACGTTTCCATTAATACAAAATTTATGAAACAGAGAGAAACCGCTAAACAGCTGGATCAGGAAGCCAGCGTGCTTGCCGGGACCGGAATGATGCGTTCCGATGAGATCTATGCAAACGTGGAGGCAGCGTTAAAGTAAAGATAAAGGAGTCTGGTTATCGTGATAACATTAAAAGGAGCAGCGGTGTCTGCTAAAATCAAAGAAGAGGTAACTGAACTTTTACGTGAACTTGCGGGAGCGGTACCGAAGCTAGCAATCGTAAGGGTAGGAGAACGGCCCGATGATATGTCATATGAGCGTGGTGCATTAAAGAAAATGGAAAACTTCGGTTTGCAGGCAGAAAGCTTTTCATTTTCTGCGGATATATCAAATGAGGAGTTTCAGGCGGAATTTAAAAAGATTAACGAGAATCCGGATATTGACGGAATCCTCCTTCTGCGTCCATTGCCAAAACAGATCAATGAACGGGATATCGAGCATATGATTGACCCTGAGAAGGATTTAGATGGAATTTCGCCTGAGAATATAGCCCAGGTTTTTGCAGGAGTAAATGAGGGCTTTGCGCCCTGTACCGCGGAAGCGGTCATTGAGGTCTTAAAAGCAAATGACATTTCCCTGTCGGGAAAGCGAGTATCTGTTGTTGGAAGAAGCATAGTAGTAGGCCGCCCTCTTTCCATGCTGTTACTAAAGGAGAATGCGACGGTCACGATTTGTCACACACGCACAAAGGAAATTGAGAAAACCTGCCGGGATGCAGAAATCTTAATTGCTGCTGCAGGGCAGGCGAAGATGATAGATGCTTCTTATGTTGGGGCAGATGCAGTTGTGATTGACGTGGGAATTAATGTGGATCAGGATGGAACAACTCCGGTACCCGGTGGTGTGGGAGCTGTAACGACAGCAGTTCTTGCAAAGCATCTGGTAACGGCAGCCAGAAGGCAAAGAGGCAGCGGCAAATAAAATCAGACAATAATTTTAAATGCGTCAGGAACCAGGTGATATGCAGCTGGTTTCTGACGCATTTTCATATAGTTGTTATTTTTTCTTCTTTGGAATATTCGAATGATGAATCTCTTC
>JAQSYE010000083.1 GCA_029256305.1 Lacrimispora sp.
GAAATCTTTGACCGTGCCGCTCATAAAATTATCAAAGACAATATGGAGCGGGGCGATATGGCACCGGAATGCCTGCATATTATCATGCTTCATGATTTTATGGAGCAGCATGAGTTTATGGGCTATGGCTTTTTGGACACCTACCATAAGCATTTTGAGGAAGCAGGCGTAATCAGAGGAAAGACTTCCAATTACGGCTACAGCATTCTCAAGGGAAAAAGTGCATTTTTGTTCTTGAAATTTAAAGAAACTCTGGTATATTTAAAAATAGGTGAAAGCTACTGTGATATCCGCAATTTCATTCCCCAGACCATAGAAGAAAAAGACGGAGTCTGCGTTTTGACTTCTGTAGCTAAAGGCTGGTATTATCTTCCCTTCAAGGAAAAGCAGGATACGACTGACTGGTGGAAGATGGATCATAAGAAGCGGGAGATTTTGAACAGCAGTGAGATCCATATGACAGTTACGCTGAAAGAACTCTCTGACGGTATGGAAGTGTCTGTTAAGGCAGAGGGACTTGATAAGGCTCCTCTTCGTGTCGAAATTTGTATTCCGGCAGGAAGTGTTCTGGAAAATGAGCATTTCCATATGAGAGCGGAAAAGGCAGGAGAGATGGTTCTTAAGGATGGTTTTATCAATCTGATTCATGGAGATCAGAAACTTCTCATTGGACCGGGTTATGGAACACATGAGTTTGGCGGTCATTACTCAGGGGAAGAAATCAACGCCAGCGGTTTTACGCTCTACTTTAATGACTATACTCCTTATGAAAGAACGTTTTCCATTCGAAATATATAAAAAAAGCAGAGTCATATTTGTAACATTGTTCATAATAAATATATCATATGCCAAAAGAGGCAGTTGTCCGGCTTGACGACTGTCTTTTTTACTACTTGGTTTAAGGGAAAGAAGGATTAACATATTAAAACTATAGAAAAATAGGATTAATGTCGAAATATGTTGATAAAAGTAGGCAGTTCGGTATATAATGATTTTAACTTTTTCTGATTAACTACAGATGAGTTTTAAGGGACAGTATATGAAAGGAGAAAATTATGAAAAAGAATTTTATGAAACGTGCGGGCATTCTTTTGGCAACAGTTTTGGTGCTTGGAGGACTTACTGCCTGCGGCGGGAAAGATCCGGCAGTAGAAGGAACAACAGCAGTATCCGGCAGCTCAGCAGGTACCGGCGAGACAACAGCGGAGGCTGCTAAGCCAGCTGAGGGAGGAGAGAGTACATTTACCTATGCCATCGCAGGAGATCCTGGTGCCAATGTGAATGTAATTACAACAAGTGACCGTTTTGGACTTATGACTCTCAAGATGATTTATTCCCCGTTATATATGTACAATGCAGACGGAATTAACTATTTCCTTGCAAAGAGCATTGATACTTCCGCTGATAATTTATCTTATACCATGCATTTACGTGATGATGTAAAGTGGTCAGATGGAGAGAAGTTCACCGCTGATGACGTTGTCTTTACATTCGAGGCAATGGAGAAGGAAGAGAATGCGGGCTGGGCTTATTCCCAGTTAGTTTATAAGGAAGGTACGGTAAAGATTGAGAAGGTTGATGATTATACCGTTAAATTAACCATGCCTTTTGTAAATTCTGCAGCAGTGGAGATGTTCTCCCAGATTTTTATCATGCCAAAGCATATTTATGAGAATGTAACTAATTTTGAAAACAATGATGTAAATACAAAACCGGTAGGAACTGGCCCTTATGTAATGTCTGAGTACTCTGCAGGATCCTATGTAAAGTTCACAAAGAATGAGAGCTACTTCTTAGGAACACCTTCTATCGATACGATCGTATACCGTATTATTGAGAATGAGAATACAGCCATGACAGCGATTCAGAGCGGCGAAGTCGATGCATGGATTGGAACTCCGGCTCAGGTAGCACAGATGAACCTGGATTCTGCAAATTTAACTGTTTATCCTTATCAGGAAGGCCGTGTGGGATATATGATGATCAACGCAGCCCGGGTTCAGAATGAGGATTTAAGAAAAGCAATTCTGTATGCACTGGATAAGAAGGCAATTGCTGATGCGGCTCTCTTAAGCTCTGATAATTATGATCTTCCATGGAGCTTCATGCCACCAAACAGCAAGTTCTTTACAGAGGATGTGGAAAAATACGAGCAGAACCTTGATAAGTCAAAAGAATATCTTGCGGCTTCCGGCGTGCAGAAACCGGAACTGAATCTTGCATACAGCGGAACAGACAGCTTACAGTCTACCTCAGCCTTATTGGTTCAGGAACAGCTTGAAAAAGCAGGATTTAAGGTAACTCTTTCCGGTATTGATTCCAAGGCACTCAGCCAGCAGATGAAGGATAAGAACAATACCTACGATATGTACTTTGGCGGTTATATCATGGGAATCGACCCTGACACATTCTCCAGCTTATTTGAAACAGGCGCTGCATACAATTATATGTATTATGATCAGCCTGAAATCAATGAGATGTTTGCACAGGGGCGCAAAGAAACAGACGAGACAAAACGGAAAGAAATCTACACCAATGTTCAGAAGAAAATTCAGGATACAGCTTGCTTCTATCCTTTATATTCCAACAAACGCCTTTTAGTAGTTTCTAAAAATGTATCAGGTATTGATGCTGCAAAGCTGGTTCCTGTTTATACCTTTGAGGATACCTCCAAGTTACAGAAAAAATAATTGCATCTGCAAAAAGAGAGAGAGAATGGTGTCTCGCTGCCTTAGCTGCAGCAGACACCTCTCTCTTTATTAAGGAGAAATGATATGGCCAGATATATATTGAAACGAATATTAACAGCCATCCCCATGGTCTTTCTCATAACGGTCCTATGCTTTGCGCTGATGCATTTTGCGCCCTATGATGCGATTGATGCCATGACAACCCCAAAGATGTCACAGGAGACAATCAATTTAATCAAAGCAAAATACGGTTATGACCAGCCGGTGTATGTTCAGTACATCCGTTGGCTTGACGGGATTATGAACGGTAATTTCGGATATTCCATCGTAACAAAACAGAGTATCGCTTCAGATCTTGCAGTGCGACTTCCCAATACGGTAAAACTGGTGCTTCCGGCATATTTAACCGCTTATTTTCTGGCTGTTGTGCTGGGGCTTTTAGCTGGTGCTAATAAAAATAAAAGAACTGATAAGATTATTGATGCTATTTCCTCTGTGGGGATCGCAGTTCCTTCTTTCTGGTTTGCCATGCTTCTCATCTTTGCTCTGGGTTATAAGTTAAAGATCCTTCCTATTGTGGGAATGCATGCAGTGGGCAAGGAATCATCCATAGCAGACTTTTTAAAGCACTTCATTATGCCATTTCTTACGCTTACCGTTTCCTTTATGCCGGCAAATATTAAATATGTTCGTTCATCCACTCTGACCCAGTTTTCTGAGGATTATGTCATGGTTCAGCGGGCGTTTGGCGCAACAAAGAGTGAGATCATGTTTAAGCATGTATGCAAGAATGTGCTTCTGCCCGTGGTTACGCGCTTTGGAATGGCGTTTCGATTGCTGATTACCGGATCCATCATTACAGAAACGGTCTTTAGCTGGCCAGGAGTGGGACCTTATTTTATTAAGGCCATTCAGGGAATGGATTACCCAATTGTTATGATCATTCTTGTGCTGTCTTCTACTATGGTTATTTTAGGAAATCTGTTTTCGGATATCCTTTACTGCCTGATAGATCCGCGGATTAAGGAAATGGGGTGACCAGAAAAGATGAAGAAAGAAAAGATAAATAAAGATAAATCAATACGAATTTCCAGTGTAAAACTTGCGTTAAAGCATGATAAGGTGGCAGTGGTTTCCCTGATCCTTCTGGGCATTATTATCCTGTTTGCGCTCCTGGCACCTTTTCTGCCGATGGAGCCCAATGCAACGGATATTGCCAACAGGCTGAAAGAACCGTCCTTTGCCCACTGGTTTGGTACGGATGAAGTGGGAAGAGATTATTTCGCAAGGGTGATCTATGGCGGAAGAGTTTCCCTGATTGTGGCGTTTTTAGCGATGCTTACAAGCTTAACCATCGGTGTGGCAGCAGGAACGATAGCAGGATTATCCGGTGGAATTATTGATATGGTTCTGATGCGCTTCGTTGATATCCTTCATTCTATTCCATGGATGGTTCTGGTTACAGTTGTCAGTATTTTTCTAAATCCTGGAATCCAGTCTATCATTATTGTCATAGGACTTTTTACCTGGATGGAGATTGCAAGACTTGTGCGGGCTGAGACACTGTCTTTAAAAGAACGGGAATTTATTCTTTATGCCGGTTTCTCTGGAGTTGGCACATGGAAAATTATAATCAGTCATATTATACCCTCGGTATTTCCGACAATCATTGTGGCTGCCACTACCAGTATAGCAGATGCCATTATGATGGAGTCTTCTCTAAGTTTTCTTGGAGTTGGCATTCAGCAGCCCATGTCTTCCTGGGGAAGCCTTTTGCAAAACGCTCAGGGAACCATGCAGAACAGCTTTCATATGGCACTGATTCCAGGCCTTTTGATTATTATTACGATTTTTGCTTTTAATAAGCTGGGAAATCTGCTTCGTGTTTATGTAGAACCTAAGGTAATGAGCGGTGAGAAAGAGTAAAGGAGGGACGAAGAATTGGAAGAGACATTAAAAAAGAAAGATAAAATACTGTCTGCTGCAGACATTCGGACTACCTTCCATACTCATGGCAGGACCGTACAGGCAGTGCGCGGAGTCAGCTTGTATGTGGAATCCGGTGAGATCCTGGCAGTCGTAGGGGAGTCAGGAAGCGGAAAAAGTGTACTTATGAAGTCAGTTATGGGTCTGATGCCTGACAATGCAGAGGTTAAGGCTGATCAGCTTACGTTTGCGGGACAGGATATGTTGGGCATGGATCAGGAGCAGTTGAGAAAGATGCGGGGAAAAGAAATGGCCATGATTTTCCAGGATCCCATGACCGCTCTAAATCCTCTAAAGACCATCGGTTCTCACTTGATGGAGGTGTTAAAGCGCCACCGGGGAATGGATAAAGAAGCTGCAAAGAAAGAGGCTGTTGCAGTATTAAACCAGGTAGGAATTCCATCACCGGAAAAGCGGTTAGGACAGTATCCACACGAATTCTCAGGTGGAATGAGACAAAGGGTTCTCATCGCCATGGCTCTTTGCTGCAAACCCAAACTTTTAATTGCCGATGAGCCTACCACTGCCCTTGACGTAACAATTCAGGCCCAGATATTGGATCTGCTTAAGAGTCTCCAGGAAGAAACGGGGATGAGCATTATTCTCATTACCCATGATTTAGGAGTGGTAGCCAGTTTAAGCCATAGAATCGCTGTTATGTACGGTGGCCTCTTAATGGAGGAAGGAACCACAGAGGAGATCTTCTATACCCCGAAGCATCCTTATACCAGGGCGCTTCTTCATGCAGTTCCCAAACCCCATTCGGGAAGTAAAGAACGTCTGGAGCCGATTCCAGGCATGGCACCATCGCTGATTGACCCGCCTTCCGGCTGTCCTTTTGCGGAACGGTGTAAGTTCGCCTGTGAACGTTGCACGAAGGAAATTCCCCAGTACCGCACTTACAGCACGACCCAGAGAGCCTTGTGCATTTATTCCGGGGAAGAGCTGGACCATAAGGAAGGGGAGGTAGAATCACATGGATAATAAAAATAATGAAATCCTTCTGGAAGCCAGAGATCTTTGCAAATATTTTCCAGCCAAAGACTTTTTTGGAAGGAAAAAAGCAGAGGTAAAGGCAGTAGACAAAATTAACCTGGCGATTCGCAAAGGGGAAACCTTCGGCCTGGTAGGAGAATCCGGCTGCGGAAAATCCACGCTTGGTCGTACGTTAATCCGTATGTATGATCCCACTTCTGGTTCCATTTTATTTAAAGGACAGGATATCACCGGCTTAAAAGGAAGGCAGCTTCTTCCGGTTCACAAACAGATGCAGATTATTTTTCAGGATCCATATTCTTCCTTAGATCCCCACCATAATGTGCGTGAGATCTTAAAAGAATCCCTGACTGCAGTATCCGGCATATCAGCCAGTGAGATGGAAGGCAGAATGGAAGAGATCTTAAAAAAGGTTGGATTAAAGCCGGATGATATGTATAAATATGCATATGAATTTTCTGGTGGACAGCGTCAGAGAATCGGTATTGCCAGAGCTTTGCTGGTTGAGCCAGAGTTTCTTCTGTGTGATGAGCCAATCTCCGCCCTTGACGTATCCATACAGGCCCAGGTTGTTAATCTGTTAGAGGATCTACAAAAGGAGATGGGGCTTACCTATCTGTTTGTTGCCCATGATTTATCCATGGTCCGCCACATTTCAACCAGAATCGGCGTGATGTATTTGGGACGGCTGGTGGAGATTGCAGACAGTGATGATCTTTATGAAAATCCCCTTCACCCTTACACAAGGGCACTGCTTTCTGCCATTCCTCTGGCGGATCCAAAGCTGGCGTCCCAGTCAAAACGGGTTATGTTAAGCGGGGAACTTCCAAGCCCCATGAATGTTCCAACCGGCTGCCATTTCCATACGAGATGTATGTATGCCAGGGAAGATTGCAAAAATCATATTCCGGAAATGGTAGAGGTTTCACCCGGTCATTTCGTTTCTTGTCCTTATGCAGAAGAAAATATTTCTTGACTTTTGATGCAAAACTTTTTATAATAACAACAATTAAAAAACGTAACTGGGCAAAGACGCCTAAGAACTTAATATTCTTAGGCGTCTTTATGCTTTTTTTCGAAAATTACACAGAGAGGGGCTGGAAACATGCCAGATATGGTGAAAGTTGAAAATTTAAAAAAGAACTTCGGAGACCTTGAGGTGTTAAAGGATATCAGCCTTACAGTCAGAGAAGGGGAAAAACTGGTTATCATCGGGCCATCCGGCTCCGGAAAATCCACGTTTATCCGTTGCATTAACTATTTGGAGGAGCCTACCAGCGGAACCATTACCGTGGCAGGAACACAGGTAACAAAGAAAAATCATTTGGAAATGGCAAAAAAATACTCGTCTATGGTATTTCAGCAATTTAATTTATATCCGCATCTGACTGTTCTTGAAAATCTGACACTGGCACCCGTTAAACTTCAGCATGTTCCCAAGGAAGAAGCAAAAAAGTTAGCAATGAAATGTCTGGAACGTGTTGGTTTAAAAGAAAAAGCGGGTAATTATCCAGTTCAGCTTTCCGGTGGACAACAGCAGAGGGTGGCAATTGCCAGAGCTTTATGCACCAAGCAGCCGCTGATTTTATTTGACGAACCTACTTCTGCCCTGGACCCTGAGATGGTGCAGGAAGTATTAAATGTTATGGTGGAACTGGCTCATGAGAATATTACCATGATCTGTGTGACACACGAGATGGGCTTTGCCCGTCAGGTCGCAGACCGTGTAATTTTCATGGATGGTGGGTATATTCTGGAAGAGGGAACACCAGAACACTTCTTTGATTGTCCGGAACATGAGCGGACAAAAGCGTTCTTAAGCAAAATCCTTCATTAGGGCGTTGTTTAATATAATAATATGATTGAGGAGGAAACAATTATGATGAAGAAAATGTTATCCCTGGCACTGACGTTTGCAATGGCGGCGACCTTAACCGCATGCGGTTCCAAGGCTCCGGAGACAACCGCTGCACCGGCAGATACGAAAGCTGCAGGTTCTTCTGCAGAAGCAACAACCGCAGCAGGCGGTGCTGCAAAAGACGTACAGAAAATTGTTGACCGCGGAGTGTTAAAGGTTGGCTGTAAGTCAGATATTCCAAAATTCAGCTTACAGAATACAGCTACTGGACAGTACGAAGGTTTCGAGGATGATCTTGCATATGAGATCGCAGGATCCATCTTTGGATGCAGCGCAGCCGAAGCAAAAGAAAAGAAACTGGTGGAATTCCAGGGCGTAACGGCTAAGACAAGAGGACCTTTATTAGAGAATGGGGAAATCGATCTTGTTATCGCTACTTTTACCATTACACCGGAAAGAAAAGAAACTTATAATTTCTCTACACCATACTATACCGATGCAGTTGGTCTTTTAGTAAATAAGGATTCCGGCATTAAATCCATTGAGAATTTAGACGGTAAAATAATC
This sequence comes from Lacrimispora sp., assembly GCA_029256305.1. Classification (GTDB taxonomy): domain Bacteria; phylum Bacillota; class Clostridia; order Lachnospirales; family Lachnospiraceae; genus Lacrimispora. The sequence continues at coordinate 8,098 of JAQSYE010000083.1, forward strand.
GGAGTTGCCCAGTCATCCACAACAAAGGACGGATTTAAGAAATACGTGGATGAAAAGGGATTAAAGGTGAATCCACAGTTCCAGGAATTTGATGGTTATCCTGCACTGGCTCAGGCACTGGCAACCAAGCAGATTGACTGCTTCTCTGTTGACCGCGCAATTCTTGCAGGTTATGTAAATGACGGCAATCAGATTCTGGAAGACCGTTTTGCAGAGCAGGATTACGGCGTAGCAGCTGCAAAGGACAATACCGGTCTTGCAGAGGCAGTTGAGAAAAAAGTTACTTCCATGCTTTCTGATGGTTCCATGAAGAAACTTCAGGATCAGTGGGGATTACAGTAAGCTGTTTTAAGTAAAGGAAAAATGACATGATTAAAGGTCTTTTTGATGGAAAACGATGGAGTGCCCTCTTAGCGGCATTCCCCGAATATTATATCCCTGGATTTCTTATGACACTTAAAATATCACTGGTGGGGCTGGCCGTTGCGCTGGCCCTTGGAGTGGTATTCGGCATGTTCTCATCATCCAAGTGGAAGCTGCTTAAGATCATTTCACGAATCTATGTGGAATTTATACAGAATACGCCGCTGGCTTTACAGGTCATGTGTTACTACTCGGTTCTTCCCATGCTATTTTCCAGTTCAGGGTTCCGTATCCCCAAGTTTGTGTTAGGGGTCATCGGTGTAGGAGTCTATCATGGTGCTTATATTTCCGAGGTTATAAGAACTGGAATTGAAGCCATTCCAAAGGGGCAGTCCGAGGCAGCATCATCCCAGGGCTTTAGCTATCTGGAAACCATGTATCATATCATTCTGCCTCAGACGATTAAGATTATTATGCCCCCACTGGCCAACCAGGCTTTAAATCTGGTTAAGAATACTTCCATTCTGGCTATGGTTGCCGGTATGGATCTGATGTATTTTACGGATTCCTGGGGCGCTGACAGAGGGTATTTTGCTCAGGCATATTTTACCAGCGCAGTGATGTATTTTATTATCTGTTTCCCGTTAGCCAGACTGGCAAGATATTTAGAGATTCGCTCCATGCGGCTGCCGGTTGCAAAAACGCTTGATATACAGGCAGACGAGGAGGCAGCATGTTAGAATTATCTCAGCAGATATTTACACCGGCAAATGTACTTTTCATGCTGAAAGGCTTGCAGATGACGGTGATGATCGCCGTACTGGCGACCATAATCAGCATATTTTTTGGAACAATTCTGGCACTGGTCCGCACCTATTCTACCGGCAAATGGAGATGGGCGGGAACCTTGGTTGCGATCTATACTGAATTCTTCCGCTGCACGCCCAACCTTTTGTGGATTCTCTGGATCTATTTTACGGTAAAAGGGAATAAAGTGGGAGTATCGGTATTTGCTATTTCCCTTTTCACTTCTGCAGTTGTGGCCGAGATCTTCCGAGGTGGATTAAACTCCATTCCAAAGGGACAGTTTGAGGGGGCGCAGTCACAGGGCTTTAGCTTTTTACAGACGTTGTGGTATATCGTATTGCCTCAGACGTATAAAAAAATCATCCCGGCCCTCTTAAGCCAGGTTATTACCATTATCAAGGATACTTCATTCCTTAAGATGGTGGATGTAGCCGAATTCATGAGAAACTGCGCGGTTGTCCTTGGCAGCATCTACGATGTTCGGGGAATGCTGTTGCTGTTTGCTTTTGAGGCCCTCTGCTATTTTGCCATCTGCTTCACGCTCAGCTGTGTTGTGAGGGGATATCAGAAAACAATTGTAACCGGTTAGGGAGGTACATCTGTTATGGAGAAGTTTACGATCACCATTACCCGCGAGTTCGGCAGCCTTGGGCGTTCCATAGCCAAGGAGTTGTCAAGGGTTCTGGGAGTGGAGTTTTTTGACCGGGATATTGTGGAGGAAGTTGCAAATAAGTTGAATCTTCCGGTCTCAACAGTCAGTAATGAGGAGGAAAAGTCAAGGTACAGCTTTCTGCCAAGAATGTTTCCTCTTGGAACTGACGAAGAATACATGCAGGATATTATTTTTGATGTGCAAAAGGATATCATCTTAGATCTGGCAAAAAAATCAAGTTGTATTCTGGTTGGCAGATGCTCTGATTTTCTTCTTGAGAAACAAAAGAATAACATCAACATTTTTATCTACGCTTCTTATGAGAAACGTCTGGCAAACTGTGTGGAAACACTTGGGATGACAGAGGCAGAGGCGAAACGGCTGATTCTCTCCGTAGACAAGGCCCGGAATGCATATCACAAAAAATATGCTGGCTATTTACCTGGCGACCCGGAGCATAAACAGCTGATGATTGATTCTTCTTTACTAGGCGTGACTGGAACAGCACAGCTGATTGCGGAGATTGTACATCAGTTATTTGAAGCATAAAATGAATTCAAAAGTTTCTTATTTAAAACAGGCCTTTTTGGTGAAACTAGGATGGGAGTCCGAAGCGTTTACCAAAAGGGCCTGTTCTATTGACAACAGGAATATCAGGGACTAAACTTGAAAAGAAAGCAGGTCTGTGAAGAAGACCGAGTATCGGGTTTTAGGAGGAAACACATGTGAGATATAAATTAGACAAAAGACTAATTCCTGTAAAGGCGGGAGAATCGGTATCAGAGGATGAAGTTCTGATTGAAATTTTAAGCAGGGAAGAATACTTAAATGGACATCATACCCGTTACGAGGATCATCTATTAATACGGAATCTGGACCGGGGGCAGTACTGCAGGACAGATTTGTTGAAAGACTGCGTGGTAGGTACTTTGGTGATTCCTGTCAAGAAGAATCCATTGAAACGCCCCCTGACATTTGGTTATTATATGAATGAGAATCGCCTCATCCTGATTGATGACACCGGCGAAGCTGAGAGAATGCTAAAGGAAATTGACAAGACACAGATCTTTAATAAAACCTATCCAGCCCATCTACTGTTTGAAATTCTGGAATACCAGGTCAGGGATGAGATTGAATATCTTCAGAAATATGAGGAACACTTAACAGAGATGGAAGATAGAATCATGGGTGGAAAAAGAGAAAAGGAAGATGTGCTGGGAATCATTTTAAGGTCCAGGAAGGAGCTTGCAAAAGTGACGTCCTATTACGGGCAGCTGATGAACTTAAGCCAGACTTTAACAGAGAATTACAACGGACTGTTAATGGATGAAGAACGGGCGTTGTTTCATCTGTTTGCCGGGAGAATGGCAAGGCTTACGGATTACAGCAAGGAATTGCGGGAATATGCCCAGCAGATCCGTGAGATGTATCAGGTGCGAATGGAGATGAAGCAGAATCATGCATTGTCCTTTCTTACCATGGTAACCGCTGTTTTTGCTCCCCTGTCTCTCATAGCAGGCTGGTATGGGATGAATTTCAAAAATATGCCGGAGCTTAACTGGACTTATGGGTATCCGTTTTGTATCTTTCTTAGTATTATTTTTATTGTTGTGGAAATCTGGTATTTTACCAGAAAAGGCTGGTTGAAAAAATAATAAATTAAAAGAAATCCAAATCTAAATAAAACATTAAAAAAATAATAGGATTCCCTTGACATGAAAAAAGAATTCTGCTATACTTTACTTTCGTGTGAAACGAGAGGATGAAGGTCTGAAACGTGCCTGATACCTCTCGTTTTATTTGCGATAGTGTGTTTGTGCGGCCGTCGGCAACATAAGAACCCGGCTGGCAATGAGAAAGGAATTAATCATTTATGGAAACAGTTAGATTTGATGAGTTACAATTAGATGAAAGAATTCTGCGGGCAGTAGCAGATATGGGATTTGAAGAGGCATCTCCGATCCAGACCCAGGCAATACCGGTTCAAATGGAAGGAAGAGATATCATTGGTCAGGCCCAGACAGGAACGGGTAAGACCGCAGCCTTTGGAATTCCCATGTTACAAAAAGTTGACCCTAAGGTAAAAAAGCTTCAGGCGGTGGCCCTCTGTCCTACCAGAGAGCTTGCTATTCAGGTGGCAGATGAGATCCGCAGGCTTGCTAAATATATGCATGGTGTGAAGGTTGTCCCTATTTATGGCGGCCAGGACATTGTGAAACAGATCCGTTCCTTAAAAGACGGTACTCAGATTATCATCGGAACACCGGGACGTGTTATGGACCATATGCGCCGGAAAACCGTAAAGTTTGACTTTGTCCATACTGTAATTATGGATGAGGCAGATGAGATGCTGAACATGGGATTTTTAGAGGATATGGAAACCATCTTAAGTCAGCTTCCCGATGAACGTCAGACAGTTATGTTTTCTGCTACCATGCCATCGGCAATTCTTGATATCGCAAGAAAGTTCCAGAAAGAGCCGGTTAATGTTAAGGTAGTAAAGAAAGAACTGACAGTACCGAAGGTAACCCAGTATTACTACGAGGTAAAACCAAAGAGTAAATGTGAAGTAATGTGTCGTCTTTTAGATATGTACGCACCAAAACTTTCCGTTGTATTCTGTAACACCAAAAAGCAGGTAGATGAACTGGTACAGTCCCTTCAGGGAAGAGGATATTTTGCTGAAGGTCTTCACGGAGATTTAAAGCAGATCCAGCGTGACCGTGTCATGAACAGCTTCCGTAACGGTAAGACAGAGATTCTTGTGGCAACCGATGTGGCAGCCCGTGGAATCGACGTAGACGACGTAGAAGCGGTATTTAACTATGACCTTCCTCAGGATGACGAGTACTATGTACACCGTATTGGCCGTACAGGCCGTGCTGGTCGTGAAGGAATCGCATTCAGCTTCGTGGTAGGCAAGGAAGTATACAAGCTTCGTGACATTCAGCGTTACTGCAAGACCAAGATCGTACCTCAGGCAATTCCATCACTCAACGATGTAACTGCCATCAAAGTGGACAAGATTTTAGAAGGCGTTGCAGCAACCATTGGTGATACAGATCTCAGTAAGACAGTGAATATCATCGAGAAGAAACTGTTGGAAGAGGATTACACCTCTCTTGATCTGGCAGCAGCCCTCTTACGTCAGATGATGGGTGAAGCGAATGAAGACATCATCGATTCCAGAGAACCCCGTTCCCTTGATGAGCTGGAAGGCTTCGGAGGCGGAAGCAACAACAACAGCAGGGGCAGAGGAAGAAGCAACGGCAGCAGCAGTAGCAGCGGCGGTCGTGGCGGAAACAGTGGAAGATATGATTCCGCTACCAGAGATGATATGGCTCGCTTATTCATTAACATCGGTAAGAACCAGAACGTCAAACCAGGAGATATTCTTGGTGCCATTGCTGGAGAATCCGGTATGCCTGGCAAGATGGTTGGAAGCATCGACATGTATGACAAATATACATTTGTTGAGGTTCCAAGAGAAAGCGCAGATGCCGTGTTAACTGCTATGAAAGATGTAAAAATCAAAGGTAAAAATATCCATATGGAAAAAGCCAACGGAAAAGGCAAATAAATTTTCGGGAGCTAAACAACGAAGGAAGACGGCCTGTCTTACCGGAGGAGTTTAGCTCCTGTTTTTTTCTTGCTTCCTGAGAGAAAACAGGATACAATTAATTCAAATGAGGAGTCAATTGGAGGTCGAAATGGCAGAGTGGAAGAAAAATGACAGGATCCAGGTGTTGATTGAGGATCTAAGTGAAACCGGAGAAGGAATTGGTAAAACCGATGGTTTTACCTGGTTTATAAAGGATACTGTGATAGGTGATCAGGTGGAAGCAAAAGCGATGAAGGTGAAAAAATCTTACGGCTTTGCACTCTTGGAACGAATCATCACACCGTCAGAAAGCAGAATTACGCCCCTGTGCCCAGTAGCGAAGCAGTGCGGAGGCTGTCAGCTCCAGGCTATGAGCTATGAAGAAGAGCTTCGCTATAAGGAACGCAAAATCTATGGCAATCTTACGAGAATTGGTGGTTTTTCGGATGTTTCCATGCTTCCAATTATGGGGATGGACGAGCCGTGGAGATATCGAAATAAAGCACAGTTTCCCTGGGGGATGGATAAGGAAGGAAGGCCTGTTGCAGGCTTTTATGCAGGGCGGACTCATGACATTATCGGGTGTGAGGACTGCTTGTTAGGGGTTGAGGAGAACCAGGAGGTATTGAGGCGGGTTAAAGCCCATATGGAGCGGTATCATCTGGCTCCTTATGAGGAGAACTCTCATAGGGGACTGATTCGCCATACGCTGATCCGGAAAGGATTTCAGACGGGAGAGCTAATGGTATGTCAGGTAATTAACGGAAATCAGCTGCCTCACAGTGAGGAGTTGGTGAAAAGTCTGCTTGAGATTCCTGGAATG
>JAQSYE010000084.1 GCA_029256305.1 Lacrimispora sp.
TAAAAATGGCTGTAAAAAATCATCGAAAACCAGGACACTGGTAAAGCAGGTGTGAATTCCTTTTGGAAAGGTCAAACGAAATGGACGTCCGGGATTAACTAACACATGGGTAATAGGCGTAAATGCGACAGTTTCCATACCTTGCCTCGAATAAGTCATATTGCCGCAGTCGATACAAAAAATCCACATGCATGGCTTATCCACATCAATGGCATGGACAATCTTTTTTTCGGGTGTAAACCATGCGCTGGATACAAACAGGCCTTTGGCAGGACTTGCTTCAACAATCCAGCCATTGGACCAGTCGGTGGGAAAATAATATCCGGTTCCCGGTCCGTAAACACGCTGATCTAAGTTATATTTTTTTGCCATAGCTCCCCATGAGGCGGCTTCATATTGATTCATCGCATAATTGCTCACTTTCTAAATATTACACCTTAGAATTATACCTTAAAGAGATGAAATTAACAATGAAAGGATGCTCCAATCTGATTTATTTATACTCCGTAAATTCGTGATCAGATGAAGAAAACTACCCGTAAACAACGTAAAACAGTATATTTTAGGAACTGATTAAAAAAACCGCTTCTTATTTGTAGATGCTACTCATATTGACGTAATATTTTTATTATGCTAGTATTCTATTGGTTAGTCATAGCTAACGTGTTGCGTGGATCTGTAAGTTCCTTCACTGCAAAATAACATTATCATAAATTTAAGGAGGATTGGAATGAAGAAGACAGGATCTCTATTTTGTCTCTTGTTAATGCCTTTATTCGTCTTAATCGGATGTGGGAATACAAGCCAGGTAAGCTCTAAAACACCGGATGTGCGCACGATTAATACAGCAATGGGTGAAATAAAAGTGCCAATAGAACCACAGAGAGTTATTGTAACATATTGTATGGGCGATGTTTTGGCACTTGGTATAAAACCGGTTGCAAGTTATAATGCATCAGGAACGGCATATGAAAAAGAAGTAGCGGGCTTACCAGTTTGGGATAAATTTGAGGCAGAAGAGATTTTATCCTACGATCCAGATCTGATTATAGTGGTAAGTCAGGAACAGTACGATATCGCCTGTAAACTGGCGCCTACCGTACTTCTTCCTTTCACAGAGTTGTCTTTAGAGAAACGGGTTCGTTTCTTAGGAGAGGTACTAAACCGTCAGGCTGAAGCCGAGAAAGCCATCCATGATTTTAATCAAAAGATTGAGGATGCTAAGACAGCCCTCACCGAGAAAAACAGATTGAACAAAACGGTCAGTATATTCGAGCAAGACACGGACGGCAGCATCTGGGTATATGGTGATAAATGGGGCCGCGGCGGAGATTTGATTTACAGTCATCTGGGTTTTAAGGCCCCGGATATTGTTGCGAATGAGATCATTGCAAAGGAGCAGCACCGGAATATCTCCATGGAGGTAATTCAGGATTATTCGGGAGATTATTTAATTCTATCTGGTAAAACCGATAAACTGAAAGGGAATGCCATTTGGGAATCACTCCCTGCAGTAAAAAACGGAAATACCATTCCCATTGATTTCACCCTGTTTTACGATATTGATATTTATTCCACCTGCGTGCAATTGGACTACCTTTTAGATGCCTTGCTGCATATGCAGGAGTAGCTTAAACATCTATGCGGCAAGGGAAACCAATTACTTTAGAGTTAAATTCATGCTGCCCATACGGTAACCATCTAAGTCAAGTGTCACGTACGAAAAACCAATCCGATGGAACTCCTTGGCTATCACACTTCTTTTTGGTTCTGTTATAAGCTCGGCAATTTGATCCGGAAGTACTTCGATTCTGGCAATGGTGTCGTGTATCCGGACTCTCACCTGATGAAATCCCAGATCCAGGAGAAGTTGTTCCGCTTTGTCAACCATAGACAGCTTTTCCTTTGAAATTGTTTCCCCATAAACAAAACGGCTGGAAAGACACGCGAAAGACTGCTTGTTCCAGGTATTTAACCCCAGTTGCCTGGATAATTCCCGGATCTCCTCTTTATTCAGTTCTGCAAAGCGCAGCGGACTGTAAACGCCCAGCTCCGCTACTGCTTTCAGCCCCGGGCGGTAATCGCCGTTATCATCTAAATTGGAGCCTTCCGCAATCTGCCTGATCCCTTGCGCTGCTGCCACCTCCGCTACTTTTTCAAACAGCTCATGCTTGCATAAATAGCACCTGTTTTTGGGATTGCTGCTAAAACCATCGATATCCAGTTCTTCACTGTCAACAATAAAATGTCGGATTCCCTCTTCCTCACAAAACTGGATTGCCTCTTTCAGTTCCCGTTCTGGAAAGGAACAGGATTTAGCTGTCACCGCAATCACCCGGTCTCCAAGTACTTCGTGTGCTGTTTTTAATAAAAATGTTGAATCCACCCCTGAAGTAAAAGCAACTGCCAGGCCGTCCAACTTAGATATATAAGCTCTCAGTTTCTGATCTTTCTCTTGTATATTCATATAGTCTCCTTGCACCACACTTTAATAATATGTTTATAGGAATTATAGCAACCAGTGGGAGAAGTGTCAATTCTAACAACTCATTTTCACAAACTCTTCACAGAACCATCATGTTCTGGTCACATTTTTCCGGTATATTAAGAATTACAAAGAGGCTAATAACCCTTTCATATAAATACTTTTTCATACTTCAGCCGGTAGGATCCCGCCAATCTTACCGGCTCCTCCCTTTTTCTGGTTAAAAAGCGTGATTCATTTCTTTGTGACTCCCTTCCATTTCATAAGTGATGTAATTAATCTGGATTTTTATGCGTGTATTAGAGGGAATAAGACAATATCTATCTTCTTATTTTACAGTCCTGACGCCCAGGGTGATATCCAGGCAGTATTAAATACATTAAGAGTATTAAAATAGAAAACATGGTGTTATAATGATCTGAAATCAAAAGAAAAAGAAAGAAGTGATAATCATGTATTTTTGTGCCTCATGCAAGGTTCACTCCTGCAGTTCAGGAGAATTCTCAAATGCACCAAAAGGCTGTCCTAGTCTCTCAACGGATATGGAAAATCTATCCTCTATGTATCAGGATGAGGAAAATTTAAAAATCTCCAGAGCTTCTGCAATCGTGGTCAGCGACAACTATGGAAGCAAAACCAGATTAGAAGAAACTATGGATTTTGCCAGGGCATGTCAATATAAAAACTTGGGCCTGGCGTTTTGTATCGGACTTACAAATGAAGCGGAAATATTGCGAAATGTACTTGTAAGCAATGGTTTTACGGTAGATTCCATATTATGCAAAACAGGTCATTTTTCCAGGGAACTCATTGGAATTCATGATAATCCGGTCGCTATGTGCAATCCGATCGCACAGGCACATTTTCTCAATGAGGCTAAAACAGATTTAAACATCTTACTTGGGCTCTGTGTGGGACACGATTCTTTATTCATCAAGTATTCCGATGCTCCTGTCACCGTATTTGCGGTCAAAGACCGTGTATTGTGCCATAATCCCCTGGGAGCTATTTATCAGGCTAACGCTTATTATCACGATAAGCTTTTTCCCTCAAAGGATTAAATGGTCTGACTTAAAATCACAACTTTTAACGGCGTATAAAAAGACTGCTAACATTGGTTCTGGTAGTTAGCAGCTTTCCTATTTACTCTTGATTAAATGAGCCAATTTCAATTAAATTACCTTCCGGATCTGCGATATAGCACGTGCGCTGCCCCCATGGCTCCGTAGTCGGTTCCAATACAGGGGTTGCGCCCTTTGAAACTACCTCCTGGAATGCCAAATCAACCGCATCGAAATTTTCCACACTTAACGCTATTTCGTAATGTCCATTGATTGCCTTTGCATAATGAAATCCCTTGTTTGTCATCTTCTCAAAATCACTTCTCCGATACAGCAAAAACAACGTACCATCTTTCTCCAGGTAAACATTCGTTGTATTTTCATCTTCCTTTATCTCAAATCCCAGTACATCACGATAAAATCGTACCATTACTGCCATATCTTCTACGAAAACTCCAAATCCATCTAATTTCATTTTTTTAGTCATGCCTCCTGTTTTTAATAATTATATTACCTATAACAGGACAGCTGTCTGTCACTATAAAAAATATATCGTCAAATAAGTTTGATATCCGAAGATATTATGCCGTAATAATTAACATCACGATAATTATCTTCATGCTTGTTAAAGTATCTTAAAATTCCCTCACATTTAAAACCAGCCTTTTCCATTACTCTGCATGACGCTTTATTGTCCGTAAGCACCAAAGCTTCTACACGTTCATAATTCAAATCATTAATCGCATATAACACCAGCTTTGTGGCTATCTCGGTCGCAAAACCCTGATTCCAAAATTCAGGGAATACCGGAACAAATGGTGAATAATCCCAGACAACAGAACAGGATTTCAGCCTGTAATAATCATTAATACAGCTCTTGTCATATTTTCTTAAACACAGACGCTCCGTTGAAATTTCCATTATTTTTCTAATCCCCTTTTGTATTTCACAAATTCTTCACAGTTATATCATACTCCCATCACAATTATACAGTATATTAATAAATGTAAAGAGGTCAATAACCTTTTAGAATATACTTTTTTTCATACTTTAGCCGGCAGGATCCCCCATCTTGACGGCTTCCTTCCTTTTGTTTTGAGACAAACATAAGTGAGCAAATACAACTCAAAGCTTTTTGAACTGACTAATGGATAATGCTATATAACAAACCATAAAAATGCAGGATAAAGGAATCACTACATTCCCTCACCCTGCATCTACTTCGTCTAATCCCCAACCTTCCTAGCCTCAAATATCTGACTGAGTACAAGCCAGTTTGCACGGAAGAACTGCATGATCTGCCAATACCCTGCTCCCGTTAGTCCATATTCATTAATTAAATCAAATTTGGCCTTATAACTCCTTGCGTCTTCAAACCAGACCTCATGTTCGACTCCGAACTTCCAATAACGGAAAAATGGTGACATTGCCTCTTCATCAAACTGAATCTCCGCCCCATTTTCAATTGCAATCTGAACCGCTTCCAGATTACTTACAGTTTCCGCCCTGGTAACCCCTCGTTCATATGGAAGTGGCCAGTCATAACCGTAATTGGGGATGCCCAGACTGATCTTATATAACGGAATTTCAGTTATTGCGTAATCCACCACTTTTCTCACCATATTGATTGGTGCCACTGCCATGGGTGGGCCGAATGTATACCCCCACTCATAAGTCATAAGCAGAACCCTGTTTGCCGCTTCCCCAAGAAGCCTGTAATCCACCCCCTCATACAAAAGCCCGCTCTGATCCGCCGATGTCTTGGGGGCCAGCGCTACCGTTACCTGATAGCCGAACTGATTCATAATCTGGGTGGTCCGTTTCACAAAGTCTGCATAAGCCTGACGATCATCTGCCATAATGTACTCAAAGTCAATATCCAGACCCCCGAACCGCTTTTCCTGCATAATCTGACCCAGATTCCATATCAGACGCTGTTGAATCTGCGGGTTGTGTACCAAGTTTGTTACAAGATTATTATTAAACCGGCCGTCGGTTCCGAATGGCGTTAAGGTCAGAATGGGGCGTACCCCGACTTCCAACGCCCGGTCAATCATCCAGTCATCCGGGCTCTGAGGCGGAACTAATTCTCCCTCTAACGTAAATCCATAGGAAAAAACATAAAGATCTGTGAGAAACGGAAGAGTTTGATCCAGATTATCCGGATTAATAAATGGATATGCATAACCAAATACATAAAGTGGAATCCTGTCTTCGGGTGGACTGTCACCTCTGATATAAAGTGCCTGACCTACAGCCAGGCGGTATGGAGGAACTATCTGATTGTCATATGTCAAAGCTTCTACCGTAATGTTCTGGGACGCGGCAATGGAATCTACACTGTCTCCCGGCTGTACTACATATATGTTCATAGCAGCACCCTTTTACCTGAATTGATAAAGCATATGAAAAATCAGTTGGAAACATGATAGAAACAGCTTCAATTTCCCAAAATGCATTCAAAAAATGGTATAATCTTCTATTTAACAGAGGCGGGTCCAGATTACCGGAAACTAGTGCTATAAAGTATGCATCTTGTATTGATATAACTGCAACTAATCTGGGGGAGTTCTGAAAAAGAAAAGCCCCATCTTCCAGCAAGAGCTCTTGCCATGCTTCACCACATCTCAGTCGTGTTCACCATCTATTACCACCTAAATGCAATCAACGCCATGCCTTAGCGGTCACAGAATACCGGATCCCCGCATTTGCGGTTGTCTCTCTATCACTGCTGTCTAACCCGTTTATTGTACAAGATTATTGAGATAGATATAATTTATACTATAATGTTATGAACATGATAGATTAGCATATAATAATATTAATAAGATCATTTGAGGGAATCCATGACCATACATATTGTCCAACCGGGTGAAACCATTAATTCAATATCAGATTTTTACAAAATCCCTGTTGAAAGATTAGTATTAGAAAATGGAATTACAAACCAGGACAATTTAGCAATTGGCCAGACTATTGTGATTGTTCAACCAGAAACACTCTATACTGTCCAGACCGGCGACACTTTGGTTAGTATAGCAGAGCAGCATAATACTACGCCAATGGAATTATTAAGAAATAACCCATATCTTTCGGATAGAGAATTTATGTACGCTGGAGAAACCATTGTCATTAGTTATCAAACGAATAAATTAAGAACAATTGCCACTAGTGGCTATACGTTTTCATATATCGATAAATCTGTTTTAATAAAAACCCTTCCTTTTTTATCTTATCTGACCATATTTAATTATAGGGCCACAAGTGAAGGAGATCTTATCACCATTGCTGACGATGCTGATGTAATTCAGTTGTCTAAAGCTTATGGTGTTGCGCCCATGATGTTTGTTTCTACGATTACGGAAGAAGGAGTAATTATTCGTGAAGTAACTCAAAATATTTTAAATAGCACCCCGGTGCAAGATCGTCTCATTGAAAATATTCTTCAAACACTAAAGACAAAGGGATATTATGGAGTAAATATGTATATTGAAGATATTACACCGGATAACATAAATAGTATTGTAGAATACATAAAAAAGGCTTCAATCGTATTTCGTTCAGAAGGTTACAGGGTACTAGTTACCACAACGCCAATTATGAATATTATTGGGCCCACTGTAAGTTTTGAGAAATTGGATTATTCACGATTATCTGGATATGTAGATGGAATTCTATTTGCTTCTTATGATTGGGCTAGATTTTATAGTTACCCAAGTTCGCTTTATCCGGTTAATATTTTAAGAGAGTTATTATACTATGTAGTCAGCATTATTCCACCTGAATTTCTATTCTTAGGAATCACCACACTCGGATATGATTGGACACTTCCCTATGTTCCAGGTGCAACGGGTGCAACTGCTATTGCAAACAATGATGCAATACAGATTGCGGCTGAAAACAATATATCAATACAATTTAATGAATCAGCACAGTCACCTTATTTCTACTATATGGATATTGATGGAAATCTTCACTTAGTGTGGTTTAATGATGCAAGAAGTTTTGACGCACGATTCAATTTGGTGGAAGAATATGATCTTCAAGGCTTATCTATCTGGACTATTATGAAATTTGATACCCAAATGTGGTTTATTATTAATACTCAATATTACATCCAGAAGTTGACCTATTAATGCCAGAAGAAAAAGATACCTATGCCATTGAAAGGCTGCTAAACATTTATTATAGGCGGGCGCTGGATTCCAGACCCCGCCTTTATTATTGGCAGTCCGGGAGCTGGAATCATGACAACCTCTTTTAGGAATTTATTTTTTAGTTACCGCTATAATAACAGCCACTATTGCTACAACGACGATAAGTACTGCGGCAATCATTAAAAAAGACATTGTTTATCTCCTTTACATTTTATTTTATTATACAACATGTTTCACTATAAGAACAGAGACGGCGGCGCCTTTATAGCTACAGCCACCTCGGCCTGTATGCAACTGTACACGCTGGCTCTATCTGCTCTGCAGTCTTTTAATGATTTTCCCAATGTATCCCTCCTTTTTCATAAGAATTACCATGTACTTATTTGTATGGTTAATGTAAAATATACTATATAAACAGAAAGGGGAAATCTTATGCTAAGATATAATAAAAATAATTCTTCTTACTCTGGATTAGCTATTGGTTTAAGCTTGGGATTGTTATATGGTCTACTATTAGATAATTTGTTACTTGGATTTATTTTGGGCATGACAATCGGTCTAATAAGCGACCGAAAAAAAACTAATAAGAAATAAGATTTTAGTTCTATTGATTAAATTTCTGTACTAAAAAATCACCAGCTTAATACTGATAGTTGGTAGTTTTTTTTCGCGTTCATTTTAATGATCTACATTTTACCCATAATCTGCAAGTTCCTAATGGAATTTATCATATCCAGGACCTACCAGGCATTCTTATGTATTTTCTCAGCTACAGAGTATTCTTTTTGTTTCACCCATGAAGCATTTTCACTTTCTTTTCCCACAGCTATAAAACACGGAATAAGGTAATCCTCCGGAATATTTAAAATTTTTCTTGCCCAGTCTCCTTCATCTCCTAAAGGAATGCGTAAGGCAGATGCATATCCCTCCGCCGTTATTGCCAGAAACATATTTTCAATACAACACCAAATAGACGCATAACCATTTAAGTGAGAAAGATTTTTAGGATGTAATATATCCGTCTTTTGTTTAAACAATGGAACAATCACACAAGCTGCCTCTGCTAACATTTGATACTGTTTTGGAATTGCATCTTTGTAGGCATTTTGTTGGCAGGTATCATTTAGGTTCCAATCTCGCAATATGGAATTGACTTCGTTATCGGAAATTTGCTCTGGTATTTTATGAATTAATTTAACTATGGCATTCTTGTCCTTAATAAAGATGAAATGCCAATCTCTCATGTGGTCATTTGTAGGCGCTTTCATTCCAGCTGAAATAATTCTTTCTATGACCGCATCATCTATGGACTCGTTTTTAAAATCTCTAATTGTCCGTCTTGAATTGATTACATCATAAAAGTCTCTCATAATGCTACCTCCCTCAATTTACCGGTTTGGATTGTGTATCAAATATCCCCGTTTCTTTACCTTCAGGTACAGAATACCACCAAACCTTACTAACTATCAATATAAATTTTCAATGTACACCGGACACTTACACCCATTTGGGATACTCGTATGGGAAAGTGGATAAACTGGAATCATATTACAATGCAGTCAAACGATAATATAATACATCTCAAGCACGCATAAATAAAGGGTTTTCAAGCTTCATAAAAAAGTAATGTGCTTTTTTACTGCCTTCGTTGTATAATATTGAAAAAAGGAGGTTATCAAATGCAAAATATCTTAGTATGTGACGATGACATATCTGACCGGAGAAGGATTTCACATAATCAAAGCCTATGACGGTTTTGAAGCTCTGGAACTTCTGAAGGAAAACGAAGTGGATTTAATGATTCTGGATGTAATGATGCCAGGTCTTGACGGAATCCGTACCACATTAAAGGTGCGGGAAACCAGCAGCATTCCCATTATCATTCTTTCAGCAAAGTCTGAAGACACCGATAAAATTCTTGGTTTAAATATCGGGGCAGATGACTACATTACCAAGCCGTTTAACCCGTTGGAACTTGTGGCAAGAGTCAAATCACAGATGCGCCGTTACACTCAGCTTGGGAATATGAATCAGCAGCCTGCAGGGCAGATTTACAAATGCGGAGGACTTGCCATTAATGATGATAACAAGGAAGTTACGGTTGATGATGAGGTTATAAAGCTGACTCCCATCGAATACAACATCCTTTTACTACTTGTTAAAAATGAGGGAAAAGTGTTTTCCATAGATGAAATATACGAACAGATCTGGAACGAGGAGGCAATTGGCGCCGATAACACGGTTGCCGTTCATATCCGCCATATCCGGGAAAAAATTGAGATCAATCCCAGAGAGCCGCGGTATTTAAAGGTCGTCTGGGGCGTTGGGTATAAGATCGAAAAGCAATAGGAGCCATTATGAAAAAAAGAAAAGAAAAGACGATTCTGGCCCATCTCCTGTTCTCCCTTCTGGTAGTGATCGGTGTCTCTATTATGTACAACAACACCCATTATGGGGAAGGGATCGGATGGATTGCCCACGAAAGTTATGAAGATACTCCCCAATTTGCAGGCCAGTTAAAATCTGATATCGATGATATATTTAACTATGTGAAATACAAAGAAGTATTTGAGACCAACGGAAAGCTGGATTACTCCAAATTTATCATACGGGTTGCTGACGGTCCGGGAACTACAAAAGATTTTACATTAGATGAGATGATACGCCACGCCAAATCACAGGGATATTATTTAAACGAACAGTTTAAAGTAAGCGGCGGACGCCCAAATAAAAACACAGGTGAAGATTTAAATTATCAGGTTGTTTACCGGGCCTATGAGCCCGACTTCAAGGCAATCGAACCAGGTGACTCCTTTCAGTCCATCGATCAGCTCTCCTATGAGGTCCTCTCTCACCTTGGGAACTATTACCGGTTCTATTACCGGTTTATCCAGAATCCCGGAAACTTAAAATTTGAGATCCGGTATCAGAATACAGACAAAGATTATAAACTTTACACCAATTTCCCCGGGAAGACGGTTGATGAGTTTAAATCCATTGGAAAATATTTATACGTTACAGGCGAGGCACTCTATGTAGACTCCAACTTAACATCTGTTCCAAAGAATGTATCGTCTGAACTTGAAAAGATGAATCCCTATAACAATGGTAATTATCATATGTCTGTGGCCGTCAATACTTCCTATCCTTACAATGATGCCTATTATCAGGCGTCTGAATCCTTTGATCAGATGCGCCTTTTTTTCATAATCGGCATGATCTGCCTTGCTCTGGGAATCTTAGGCTGCGCCGCTACACTTTATATGCTGGTTCTTCTTGCCGGTGCTCCGGAAGAAGAAAGTCTTTCTCCCATAGTGCAGAGAATGGATCGGCTTCCTGCAGAGATCAGCCTTGTTTTATATCTGGCTGCTTCCGGTCTCGCACTATTGGTTTCACAACTAGTACTTTATAAGATTATTCATCTGTTCCTGGCTTCTGAGAATTGGTATTACGGCGAGCTGGTTATAAAAATTCTCATCTTCTATGCCGTAGGAGTCGCTGCAGTATTAAATCTTCTAAAGCAGTATAAGTCCGGCATTCTATGGAAGAACAGCCTCTTAAATAAAGGTGTAAGGACCCTTGGACTCTATTTTAAGAATCACCGTTTTACCACCAGAATTATGATAATCTATTCTCTGTTTCTGATTTTTAATGTTGTGATGATTATGGCCTTCTCATTTTTGCTGTTTACCTACAATGATTTGGAATCCAGAATTCTTATGGGAGCGGTGTTTATGCTGTTCTGTCTCCTGGATCTTTGGGTATTTCACCAGATGTACAAAAATGCCTGGCAGACCGACCAGATCAACCAAGCCCTGTTTAACATCTCCAACGGAAATACCACATATAAGATTGATACCAAAATGTTTTATGGAAAAGAGCGGGAGCTGGCAGAAAATATCAACCATATCAGCACAGGACTTGAAACTGCACTGCAGGAAAAGGTCCGCAGCGAGCGGCTGAAAACAGATTTAATCACCAACGTATCTCATGACATAAAAACTCCGCTTACATCGATCATCAACTATGTGGATTTAATTAAACGGGAGAAAATTCAGGATCCGAAAATTCAGGGTTATCTTGAGGTTTTGGAGCAGAAATCACAGCGTCTGAAAACATTGACCGAAGACCTGGTTGAGGCTTCCAAAGCAAGCTCCGGGAACTTAAAATTAGATATGACAAGCATTGATTTCGTTGAACTGATCTACCAGACAAACGGGGAATTTGAAGAGAAGTTTTCACTGCGGCATTTAGAGCTGGTGTCTACGCTCCCAGATGAAACCATGCTGATTGAAGCAGATGGACGATACTTATGGAGAGTCCTTGAGAACCTTTACAACAATGCATTCAAATATGCAATGGAACACAGCCGTGTTTATATAGACATTACGAAAGAGGAAGAGAATATATTATTTACCATAAAAAACATCTCGGAAAACCCGCTAAATATTCACGCGGAAGAACTGACTGAGCGGTTCGTCCGCGGTGACGTTGCCAGAACTACCGAAGGAAGCGGTCTCGGAATCTCCATTGCAAAGAGCCTGACAGAACTTCAGGGAGGGCAATTCAAGCTTTATATTGACGGAGATTTCTTTAAGGCATCAGTCGCGTTTCCGCTTAAGAAATAAGCCGGATTCGTTCCCACCTCCCGGTGAGATAACGGATCAGTGATATGATGTAATTAGCGGTCCAGCCGATGGGTACAGCAAACCATACGGCCTGGACCCCGATTACAGGCGCAAGCAAAGCCGCTCCCAATACACGGATTGCCAGATTCACCAGATTGGCGACTGTAAATACGACCACATCCCCTGCACCTCTTAAAAGCCCGTCTGTGATTGCCTTTAACCCAATAAAGATATAAAAGAAAGAAATAAACCGCACATAACTGATTCCAGTCGCAAACGCTTCCTGGGCACTGCTCTCATTAAGAAAACTTCTTATAAATATCTCTCCAAGACTCTCCATTATGATGCAGATAATCACTGCGAACGCTGCTGCCATCAGACAGCAGACACCATAACCTTTCTTAATCCGATCTGTTTTTTGAGCTCCCATATTCTGAGCTGTATACGTTGACATGGCATTTCCGAGAGCCAGCATTGGTACGATACAGATGGATTCAATCCTGGTTCCTGCTGCAAATCCTGCCATAACCGCAGATCCGAAGCCATTGACAACTGACTGCACCAAAAGCATTCCGATGTGTACAATGGACTGCTGAAGCGTGGATGGAATCGCTACCCGCATCATGTGAACCGTCATCTTCCAGTCATAGATATGGAATAATTCAGTGGCTTCATAAGACTTAAGCCGCCTGATCAGGACGAAAAATGATAAAACTGCTGACAGTCCCTGTGCAATTAGTGTAGCTACTGCAACACCGGATACGCCTTTATGAAACTGTGTTACAAACAGTAGGTCCAACACAATATTTAACAGTGAAGAAAAAAGCAGAAGGTACAGCGGTGTTTTAGAATCCCCAAGAGATTGAAAAACCGCTGCCTGAACATTGTACATAAACAGAAATGGCAGACCCATAAAATAAATACTTAAATATACCGCTGCCTGTTCAAAAACATTGGAAGGCGTATTCATAAGAAGGAGAATCCGGTCATTAAAAACCAGACCAAACCCACCGAGAATCATACCAATCGTCAGGAAATTAATCAGCGTGGTGGAAATAGCTGTTTTCATATTTCCCGTCTGTTTTGCTCCAAGAAACTGTGATATCACTACTGAACTTCCCAGTCCTCCGCCAACCGCTATGGCAATAAATACATTGGTAATAGAGAAAGATGCCCCCACCGAAGCAAGGGCTTCTTCCCCAACAAAACGTCCCACAACAACAGAATCGATAATATTATAAAACTGCTGAAATAAATTGCCCAGGATCATGGGAAGCGCAAAAAGAAGAAGTGACCTTCCCGGCGGATCCGTAATCATGTTAATCTCTTTTTTCTGATTTTTCATACCCATTATTCTAAACCGTTCCTATCCAAATATACGCCAGCCGCAGATAAAGTTGTTACTCCACCAGGAGCTTAAAGACCGTTCTACCACACGTCCGTTACTTGAAGAAGCATCAATTACTTTACCGCCGCCGGCCACGATACCCACATGACCGCTAACCACAATAATATCTCCTGCCTGCAGACTGCCAAAGCTTGATATCTTTGTGTATTTTCCAACACTTCTCCAACCAGAAGAGGTTAAATAACTCTGACGGACACCAACCTGATTTAAGGACCAGTATATAAAACCGGAGCAGTCAAAGGAACTTGATCCTTTTGCTCCCCATACATAAGGGCTGCCTAGCTTGGATCTTGCAACGGAAAGAAGTCCGCTGACACCGGAACCACCTTTTACAGTTCCTCCCTTTCCAGAATTACTTCCCGAACCACCGGAAGTTCCTGCCGATTTTACGCCGCTTCCAGTTAATTTATTCAAGGTCATCTGACCTACTGCACCATCGGATGAAATTCCGTTTCTGTTTTGGAACTCCTTTACTGCTTTTTCCGTTGCTTCACCGTAATAGCCGGTTATATTACCTTTTGCCAGATACCCGTATTTATTTAAGAGCTGCTGGATTTTGGTAACAGAATCTCCCTGCTCTCCAAGTCCCATACCATTAGGCTGAGCCTCTGCGCTGTTTAAAGCGACTCTTGTTGAAGGCCCCAGATACCCGTCTACAACAAGGTCATTGCGCGACTGGAACTGCTTCACAGCAGTTACCGTATCATTTCCATACGCACCATCTGCTTCCGTGATCAAATATCCAAGAGCTTTTAAACGCTGCTGACAGGCAAGAACTACGTCGCTCTTTTCTCCATAGGTCAGATAATTGGGACGGATCTCTTCACTGTAAAGCAGGTTGATTGTCTGGCGTCCAACCTTTCCGTCTACACCCAGACCGTTGACCTCCTGAAGCTTCTGAACTGCTACCTCTGTCTCATCGCCAAAAGTTCCTGAAACCTGTCCTGGGTTTGCAAGATACCCCAGTTCATAAAGACGGTTCTGAATCCTCGTGATATCATCTCCCTGAACCCCTTTGGCAACCGCATAGTATTTTGCTGAAGGAGACATAATGGAGTTTAAAGTCTCCGGTCCCACAATTCCATCCTGGGCCAGTCCGTTTTGTCTTTGGTAGGTCTTTATTGCCGCTTCTGTCACATTTCCAAAAAAATTAGTAGGTTCATCATTATCCATAAATCCGAGATTCATCAAACGTTCCTGAAGACTGGCTACTATCGGGTGTTCCACACCGTTTCTCAAAAATTCGGGTATGGGATTTTCTTTCAGTTCCGGAACGTCATCAAGGCCTGGCAGCAAAAACCCTCCAGGTATCAGAATGTTAATGGGCTGCTCCTTCTTTACTTCTGAGACAACTGCCACGGAAGGTGTGGCTGCCCCTGCTTCCTTGTGAATTCCGTTCTCACTATTGCATGCTGACAGGCAGGCTGCAGTCACTGCGGCCAGTAAAACCGGTCCGGCAAAACGTCTGTTCCAGTCTTTATCTATGTTCATCAATCAATTTCCTTTCATATGTAAAATCAGGTCTATTTTAACACAATTTTGTCGTAAATGGAAAGGGAATTTATTTCATTGCCACATTTAACCGATTATGATATAGTAAAAGTAAGATTAGCAAGTTAGTATATGCTAACATTTCTTATAGAAAGGAGGAATTTTATGACACCAATATTATGGGCTGCCGGAGGAACCGGTTTTACATTTCTGATGACAACACTGGGAGCTTCGGTTGTATTTTTCTTCCGGAAGGAAGTAAACCAATCTGTCCAGAGAGTGTTTCTGGGATTTGCGGCAGGCGTTATGATTGCAGCATCTGTATGGTCGCTGCTGATACCTGCCATAGAAGAGGCCGAAGCAAAAGGAGGAATCGGCTGGATTCCCGCCGCCGGAGGATTTTTACTAGGGGTCTTATTTCTAATTGTACTGGATTCCTATCTGCCACATCTTCATCCAGATATGAGCAGTCCCGGAACGAACAAAGCGGAAGGTGTTTCATCTTCCTGGAAACGAACCACACTGCTAGTCATGGCAGTTACACTTCATAACATTCCGGAAGGTATGGCGGTCGGCCTGGCCTTTGCCCTTGCCGCACAGCACGGGGACGATCCCGCGCTTTATACCTCAGCTATGGCTCTCGCCATCGGAATTGGCATTCAGAACTTTCCAGAAGGAGCCGCTATCTCCCTTCCACTCAGGCAGGAAGGTCTTTCTGTACGCAAGGCGTTTATAAAGGGAAGTTTATCCGGAATTGTGGAACCCGTTTTTGGAATCCTTGCAGTCATTGTTGCAGGAGGAATTGCACCGTTAATGCCATGGCTTCTCTCCTTTGCAGCTGGATCCATGATGTATGTTGTAGTAGAGGAGCTGATCCCAGAAGCTCACTTAGGTGAGCATTCCAATGTGGGAACGTTAGGCGTCATGGTCGGATTTCTTGTTATGATGATACTGGACGTTTCTTTAGGTTAAAAAACAGGCCCTGGAAGGTTTTTCACCATCCAGGGCCCGTCTTATTACTCTTATTGGTTTTCTGTCTCTTTTCTGTCGCAATACAGATGGAACCGTTCCACAAGCTGCTCTAAATATGCGGCCTGACTGGACATCTCCTCACTGGCAGCCGCACTCTCTTCTGCAGTTGCAGAATTGGTTTGAACGACTGCGGCAATCTGATTGACTCTGCCGGATACATTCTCCACCGACTCTGCCTGTTTTTCCGATGCCAGGGTAATGCGGTTAACCGTATCCACTACCTGATCCATCGTGTCCCTCACCACATTAAGAGAACGGGAAGTCTGCTCTGCAATACCCATTCCCTTTTCTACTGTGCTCACGGAGTTTTCGATCAGAACAGCCGTATTCTTGCTGGCCTCTGCACTCTTGCTTGCCAAGTTTCTTACTTCATCTGCTACTACAGCAAATCCTTTTCCTGCTTCTCCTGCTCTTGCAGCTTCTACCGCAGCATTTAAAGCAAGAATATTAGTCTGGAATGCGATATCCTCGATTGCCTTCATAATCTTTCCAATCTCTTGGGAAGACTGGCTGATTTCCTTCATGGCATCATTCATGGATATCATGTGCTCATAGCTCTCTTTGACCTCTGCCTGCGCCTGTTCCGTAAGAGAATTGGCTTTCTTTGCATGATCAGCATTATCCCGTATCTGTTCTGAGATATGGGAAATAGCCTCTGTCAGATCCTCTAACGCAGTCGCCTGCTCCGTCGCTCCCTGTGACAGCAGCTGAGCCGCATCGGAAACCTGATCGGAGCTGACATCTACCTGAGCACTGGCTTCATGAATATCCCCAAGTGTACTGTTAAAGCTCTTTAAAATGGTAACAAAAGAGCTCTTTATCTCTGAAAAATCACCTACAAAATCAGTGATCTGATCTCTCGGTACCGTTAAATCTCCCTTAGAAAGCCGTAAAAGTACAGAGGAAATCTCTGAAATATAGGCATCAAGGGTTTTCATGGTAAGACGAAGATTTTCTGCCAGACCGCCAAGCTCGTCACCCGATTGATATGTAATATAGCGGACCGCCTTTAAATCTCCGTTTGCCATCTCCTTTGCTGCCAAGTCCAGTTCCTTTAAAGGCTTTAAAATAGACTTAGAGAAAACAACAGCAGTGACAGCGCTTAAAACAATGGTAAGCACCATAATTATGGAACCTACAAATAAAAACAGATCACTTGATTTATTCGCTGACTGGACAAATCCCTGGGCATCTTTCGCCACAAGATCTCCCAGATTTACTGCCTGAGTTCTGACCTCTTCAATCTTGGGTTCATACGCAGTTTTTACAAGGTTCCTCGCTTCATCAAGCTTACCGCCTGAAGTAAGGCTGAGCACATTCTCTCTAATCTGAGCTGTCTCCGAAATACCAGCCTGAATCTTTCCCAGAATATCTTTTTCTTCCTGAGTTCTTACCTTCTGGTTTAAGTCTGCTACTGCTTTTTGGATATCCTGGCTGTCCTGATCCATAATCGCCTTTGCTTCCTCTGTAGCTGAACTTAATTCCGTCTTTTTCACACTGGTCAGCCGGTAAAGTGCCATCTGACTGTCCAAAATTCCGCGGCGGATTTCCCATGTACTCTGCGCAGCAGAATATGGCTTGTCATATAAATCCTGTGCATTTCCTGCAATCTTTTTCATGCCCATTAAAAGACCCGAAAAAGCAATAATTCCAAATACAATAATCATACCAAAAGCAGCAAATACCTTTGCTCTTATCTTTAGATTCTTAAACACCATAACTCCTCCATAATCTATTTACCCTGTTATTTACAGGCTTTGTACTGTTTACTATAGCACCAATCAAATACACCGTCAACTGCAGCACTTCCAATAAAAACCATATTAATGGTTAATTTTTTATACAAAAAAAGATACCCAATCAACAGGACACTGCTTTTTTCGGGTATCTTAATTATATTGCTAATTTCCTATCAGATCTCATATTTATGCTTGGTACGCAGTCTTGCCAGCGATCTGGCTAAGGATGACTCAAAATGAGAATGCTCCTGAAGGCTCTTGCCTTGTCTTAACTGTTCCTCTGCTCTCTCCCTGGCTTCTTCGGCACGACGTTCGTCGATGTCCTCAGGAAGTTCTGCAGTATCCACCAGAAGAGTCACACGATTGTTGACAATCTGAACAAAACCGTTTCCTACCACTGCATGGATCCATTCCCCGTCTTCGTTCATCAGTCTCATCTCACCGATGGCAACAGCAATTACCATATCTTCATGATGCGGCAGAACTGCTTTTTCACCATCTTCCAGAGGAATGATTAACTTTTGGCACGGTCCTTTGTAAAAAACCTTGTCGCTGGCAAGCACCTGAAGGAAAAATGTACTTGTACTCACTGGTAGCACCTCCAAGTTAAGCCTGTAATGCCCTGGCCTTTTCTATTACTTCGTCAATAGTTCCTACATTAAAGAATGCAGCTTCTGGATACTGATCCATCTCACCGTCGACGATTGCTTTAAATCCACGGACAGTCTCCTTTAAAGGAACATACTTTCCAGCGATTCCGGTAAAGTTCTCTGCAACGGAGAAAGGCTGGGATAAGAACTTCTGTATCTTTCTTGCTCGGTAAACAGTCGTCTTATCGTCATCACCCAGTTCTTCCATACCAAGAATAGCAATGATATCCTGAAGTTCTTTGTATTTCTGAAGAAGCTCCTGTACTTTCC
The DNA here is from genome assembly GCA_029256305.1 of Lacrimispora sp. Taxonomy (GTDB): domain Bacteria; phylum Bacillota; class Clostridia; order Lachnospirales; family Lachnospiraceae; genus Lacrimispora. The sequence goes on from JAQSYE010000084.1 coordinate 18,922, forward strand.
GCGCCACTTCATAATGCTCTTCCCCTACTACATCAGGCTCTAAGATACGGGAATTGGATTCCAGTGGATCAACTGCCGGATAAATACCCTGTTCCACAATTTTTCTGGATAGAACGGTAGTCGCATCCAAATGTGCAAACGTAGTTGCCGGAGCTGGATCAGTAAGGTCATCAGCAGGTACATAAACAGCCTGTACAGAAGTAACAGAACCATTTCTTGTTGATGTAATTCTCTCCTGCAGTTCACCCATCTCAGTAGCCAGAGTCGGCTGATATCCAACCGCGGAAGGCATACGTCCAAGAAGGGCAGAAACCTCGGAACCTGCCTGTGTGAAACGGAAGATATTATCAATGAATAAAAGCACATTTTTATGCTCCTCATCACGGAAATATTCCGCCATGGTCAGTCCAGTTTCAGCAACACGCATACGTGCGCCTGGCGGCTCGTTCATCTGACCGAATACCAGTGCAGTTTTTGCGATTACTCCGGATTCTCCCATTTCAGTCCATAAGTCATTTCCTTCACGGGAACGCTCTCCAACACCGGTAAAAATGGAATATCCGCCATGTTCCGTTGCGATGTTATGAATCAGCTCCTGAATTAGAACGGTCTTACCAACACCGGCACCTCCGAACAAACCAACCTTACCGCCCTTTGCGTAAGGAGCAAGAAGGTCGATTACTTTAATACCTGTCTCCAGGATTTCTGCAACCGGACTCTGCTCTTCAAATGGAGGCGGATCTCTGTGAATGACCCACTTAGGTCCTTCCTTTAGTTCTTCTCCATTATCTATGGTATCACCTAAAACATTAAATAAACGTCCTAAAGTCTGCTCGCCAACAGGAACTTTAATACCGTCTCCCGTAGCTATTACATCCATATCTCTGCATAAACCTTCGCTGGAAGCCAGCATAATACAACGGACTGTACTGTTGCCCATATGCTGAGCAACTTCCATTACGCAGCGTTTCCCGCCATTATCTACCTCAAGGGCGTCCTTAATGCGGGGAAGATCACTGCCCTCTAAAAATTCCACATCTACTACAGGTCCTAAAACCTGAACAATTTTGCCTTTATTCATAATCTGTTACTCACAGTCGTGAGGACTCCTCCTCTCTCAATTTATGGAAAACACGATAAATCTAAGCCTTTTTCTGTTTCTTCTTCTGAGCCTTTGCCCCGCTAATTACCTCGGTGATTTCCTGGGTAATTGCGGCCTGCCGAACCCTGTTATAGGTGATTGCCAGGCCGTCAAGCATTTCCTGGGCGCTTTTTGTAGCCGCCTGCATTGCCATCATTCTGGAGTTCTGTTCGCTGGAATAGGATTCCACCAGTCCTCCATATATAAATCCTGCAATATAGTTGGGCACAATTGCGTCAATCACTGCCTGGGGAGACGGCTTCATGGTAATTTCCTCTAAATGAACATTTAAAGGAACATTCTGTCCCGTGCGGTTCTTTGGAATAGGCAGAAGCTGCTGTATCTCAGCTTCCATTTTCATCGCATTTACCATTCTGGTGTAGATCATATACACTTCATCAAGTTTTCCTGACAGAAAATAATCAACGATTTTTTCTTCTATAATTCTTGCACGGCTCATGTTGGGTTTCTGTACTGTATAGCGAAAATCCTGTTCAACCTGGATTCCCTTTTTGGAAAAATACTGCTGTCCCAAATCGCCTACTACAAACAGCGTAGGATTCCCACCTTTGTCAATCTGATCCTGAGCCAGCTTAAAAACGTTATGATTATAAGCACCAGCAAGACCCTTATCTGCTGTTACTACGATATATCCGATTTTACGGTCTTCTTTTTTAATTTTCGGCCGGGTATCAAAATACGGGTCATCAATGTCGGGCGTATGCCTTATGATTCTGTCAATGGTTCTTTGAAGCCCATAAAAATAAGGCTCCGTATCAATCAGGGCTTTTCTGGCCCTTTTTAACTTTGACGAGGAAATGGTATACATCGCATTGGTTATTTTCATAGTACTCTTAATGCTGTTCATCCTGCTTTGTATCTCTCTCGCATTTGCCATATCTTACACCCGTTTCTGTTTAAATTCTGCTACCCCGTCAAGGATCTTCTGCTTCAGCTCATCAGACAATGCTCTGTTTTCCTCGATCTCTTTGACAATTTCCGGATGAACGCTCTCAAAGAATTCAAGTAAATTTCTCTGAAATTCCTTCATTTTGGGAACTTCTACATCGAGTAAGAGGCGGTTATTGGCTGTAAGCAGGCTGATTACCTGCTCATGAAGGCTTAATGGATGGCCCAAAGGCTGCTTTAACAGTTCTGTTAAACCTCTTCCGAACTGAATTTGCTCCTTGGTTGCCGCATCAAGATCAGAACTGAACTGGGTAAATACCTCCATCTCGCGGCACTGGGCCAGATCGATACGAATGCTTCCTGCTGCTTTTTTCATGGCTTTTGTCTGAGCCGCACCGCCTACACGGGATACGGACAGACCAACGTTTACTGCAGGTCTCATACCGGAGAAAAAGAGGTCACTCTCTAAAAAGATCTGTCCATCTGTAATAGAAATAACGTTTGTCGGGATATAGGCAGATACATCTCCAGCCTGTGTCTCAATGATAGGAAGCGCTGTAATGGATCCGCCTCCCAGCTCATCCTTCAAGCGGCTGGAACGTTCCAATAGCCTGGAGTGGAGATAGAAAACATCACCTGGGTACGCCTCACGTCCCGGAGAACGCTCAAGAAGCAGAGATAATGCACGATATGCCACCGCATGCTTGGAAAGATCATCGTATACAATCAGAACATCTTTGCCTTTATACATGAAATGCTCAGCAAGTGCTGTTCCTGAGTAAGGTGCAATATACTGCAGGGGAGCTGGCTCACTTGCGGTAGATGACACTACAATGGTGTAATCCATGGCGCCATAATGAGTCAGGGTGTTTACAAGTTTTGCAACGGTAGATGCTTTCTGTCCAACTGCTACGTAAACACAGATAACATCCTTGCCTTTCTGGTTTAAGATGGCATCTACTGCAATCGAAGTTTTACCAGTCTGGCGGTCACCAATGATTAATTCTCTCTGTCCCCGTCCAATTGGGAACATGGAGTCAATGGCAAGAATACCGGTTTCCATAGGAACAGATACACTCTTTCTATCAATGATACCGGGTGCCTCATTTTCAATAGAGCGGAAATCATCAGAAGGAATTTCTCCTTTCCCATCAATCGGTGCTCCCAATGCATTGACTACTCTGCCGACAAACTGATCGCCAACCGGAATTCCGGCGCGTCTCTTTGTCCTTGTAACTTTGCAGCCTTCCTTTATATCACGGTCTGAACCAAAGAGAATACATCCGATATCTTCTCTTCTGATATCCTGAACCATTCCCTTGACACCGCTATCAAATATAACAATTTCACCGTACATTGCATGATCAATTCCGTATACTGTCGCAATGCCGTCTCCTACGCTTAAGACAGTTCCCACTTCCATGTCTCTGGCGTGAGCGTCATAATCCTTAATTTCACTTCTCAATATAGAAATAATTTCATCTGAATTGATGGAAGCCACGTTTTTCACCTCCGCATTATATTTTGCTCTAATTGTCTCAGACGTCCCTTTAAGCTCCAGTCAGTCTCCACATCTCCCACACGGAGGATGAAGCCACCGATTAAACCGGGGTCTTCGATCAGGCAGAGTCTTACTTCTTTTTTCTCATATTTCCTGCAAAGCATGGTCTTGATCTCACGGATCTGCTCTTCATCCGGTTCCGTTACATAATAAAGAGATGCTTCTAAAATCCCCGCCTCTTTACATACCAGGGAACGCCATGCTTTAAATATTTCATCTGTAAGATCCATATCACGGCGATCCACCAATACCTTAAAATAAATTCTGATGGATTCATCAAACACCCGCTCAATAATCCGGTACTTGCTGGTTTTGGGAACCACAGGGCTGTTTAAGGCACGCTTAAGCTCCGGCACTGTTTTAAGCGCCAGAGCCGTATCCTCTATCACCTTCTCGGGAAGGGACAGCTCATACAGCACCTGTCCGTAGTTAATTGCTGCCTGCGTCATGAGAATCACCTGCTTCTGCTAAAAATGAATCATAAAGCGCCTGATTTGCTTTCGCGTTGGTTTCCTGGCCAATTACCTTGGCTGCTGCCGCAATTACCAGGCTTGCGACCTGAGCTTTTGCTTCACGCATTGCTTTTTCCTGATCAGCTTCCGTCTTCTTCTGTGCTTCGCTGATCACGCGTCCCGCATCTTCCTGTGCATCCTTTAAGATCCTGTCATACTGGGCTTTTGCCTGGGTTTTCGCTTCCTCAATCAGCTTTATGCCCTCTTCTCCAGAAGCAGCCAGCTTCTCTTCATACTGCTTTTTCAAAACTGCTGCCTGCCCTTCCGAAGACCTTGCATTGCTTATGCTCTGCTCAATCATCGTCTGCCGTTTATTTATGACATTCATAACCGGCTGAATCAGGAAATGCCTCAGCAGAAAATACAGGACGATGAGATTCACGATATTAAACACAAAATTCATATCCAGTCTAAGCATCTGTATCGCCTGCCTTTCTTTTATTTTTTTCCATGTACATCCTGTCGGTATAAATTATTTAAGGAATAAAATGATAAGAATGGCTACAACGAAACCATAAATAGCGGTTGCCTCTGCAAGTGCACAACCAAGTAACAGCATTTTGCTGATTTTGCCTTCTGC
>JAQSYE010000303.1 GCA_029256305.1 Lacrimispora sp.
AGCTTCTTTTTAAAAATCGAGGTCAAATAGGAGCGGTTGATTCCGATGTAATCCGCAATATCCTGAACTTTGATGCGGTCGTAGTTCAGTTTAATATACTGAAGAGCATAATCAACATAAGTATCAATGGAATAATCATACTGATTTTTACTTGTGCGCAGACTGCTTTGTGTCTCAATCAGCGTGGACAGAATCTCGTATAGATAACCCACACGCTTAATTTCATTGGCAAATGTCAGCTGGTTGGTATCTAACATCTTCTGAATCATGGGAAGGTAGCACCGGTTGGGGATCTGGGAATGGATGGCACAATGATCGTTTAACAGGCCGGCATAACCTAAATAGGCTTCCGCCATGGTGCCATCAAAGGTGATCCACATATACTCCCATGGGTTTTCATAATTTGCATGATACTGAATCGGCTGCCCTTTGGGTATCAGAAAGATATCATCAGCCTCCAGCTCATAATGAGTGCCTCCCGTTTCCAGAATACCTGCGCCTCCCAAAACAAAGTGAAGGTGATATTCATTGGGGATTTTGTGATTGTATGTGTATCCGGGAGGACACTGCTGAATGCCGCAGTGGACCAGATACAAATCATTGGTTTGGCGCTTGATGTTTCTTAAACAACGGAATCCCGCGACACTTTTATAACTCGTCTGTTTTTCAGTCAAAGCTATGCCCCCTCAATCGGATACTGATTATTAATATCTATTATACAGGAAGCAGATTTCACTTGCAAATTTTATTTGAGGGAGAAATGTCAGCGGTACATGCTCATATAATCGCCGTGTGCATCAATCAGTTCATCCACCATGGACCGGATATCCCGAATACTGAGTTCTCCGCTGGTATGGGGGTCCAGCATGGCGGCCTGGTAGATCATTTCTTTGCTTCTGGCTCGGGCAGCTTCTATGGTAATCAGCTGAGGATTAATATTTGTCATATTCATGGCAGCCAGCTGAACCGGAAGGCGGCCCACGCGGCAGGGAGTAATACCACTTCCATCCACAAGACAGGGAACTTCCACACAAGCATCAGCAGGAAGATTTTCAATTAGTCCCTGGTTTAAAACATTTCCGCCAATTTTATAAGGGCGATTGGTAATGATCGCTTCCATAATATATGAAGCATATTCCAAAGAACGGGTGTGAGTGATGGCTCCGTTGTTTAAAATGGATTTTTTCTCCTCTTCCCATTCATTAATCTGCCTGATACACCGTCTGGGATATTCGTTTAACGGAATATTAAATTCCTCAATCAGCTGAGGATACCGTGATTTAATGAACAGGGAGTTATACTCTGCATTGTGTTCGCTGGATTCTGTGCAATAATAGCCCAGATTTCGTATGTACTCAAAACGCACCATATCCTTATGGATGCCAGCCTGATTCATCTCAAGAGCCTTTTGCTTAATTAATGGATAAAGATCTTCGCCGTTTCGGTCATGAATATTTAAAAGCCATGCCATATGATTAATTCCTGCAATCAGTTCCGTACGGCCTTCCAGGCGATCATCCATACCAAGTTCTTTTAATAGATTTTCTGAGCATACCTGGACGCTGTGGCACAAACCGATGGTTTTGACTGAAGTGTACCGCTGCATATATCCGGTAAGCATTGCCATGGGGTTGGTGTAGTTTAAAAACCAGGCATTGGGACAGACTTCCTCCATATCTTTGGCAAATTCTTCCATGACAGGAATCGTCCTTAAACCCCGCATGATTCCGCCGATTCCAAGAGTGTCGGCAATGGTCTGGCGCAGGCCGTATTTTTCCGGTATTTCAAAATCAGTAATGGTGCATGGATCATATCCACCAACCTGGATTGCATTGACTACAAAGGTAGCGCCAGACAAGGCTTCTTTCCTGTTTTCAGGTCCTAAATAAGTGTGTATGTCAGCCCTTCCATCATTTACGTTTTTGTTGATTGCACTTAAAATAAGCTGTGAGTCCATGAGTCGGACAGGATCAATGTCATACAAAGCAATTACAGCATCACGCAGTGCTGGCGTGCACATACAGTCACCCAGGACATTCCTTGCAAATATCGTACTCCCGGCTCCCATAAAGGTTATTTTAATCATTGTTTTCCTCCTGGTTTTTCTTGTCTCTCTGATGAGGCTATTGTATAATTACAGCAGATAAAAAGATAGGAAGTTTGTTTCTAAAAATTGTCATTTTGTTGTATGGAGGGATAAGCATGAATCAATCGGCAAGGGAGCTGACCATTTATCACTGCGGTCACGAAACGTGTGCACCCGGTCATTTTTTTGGACCTGCGGTTCGTAAGCACTATCTCCTTCATATTGTGTTGAAAGGAAAGGGGATTTACAGGACTGCGGACAGAGAATACAGGTTGTCGGAAGGCGAAGCATTTTTAATCAAACCTCAGGAAGTAACGTATTATCAGGCAGATAACAAAGAGCCATGGGAATATGCCTGGGTGGCATTCTCCGGAACAGAGGCAGATCGTCTGGTTTATGAATACCGCAGGGATGAAGAGGGATACTGCTATCGTTTTGAAAGCGGAAACCAGTGGCGGGAGATGATACTGGCACTGGTGACCGCCTTTTACGGAGTTGCCCATAACATGGACGAGATGAGAGGATACCTCTATCTTTTGTTTTCCCAATTACCGGGGAACACGACAGAGTCAGCTTTCTATGAAAAAAGTTATCTGGAACAGGCGGAAACCTATATCCGGCATAATTACAGCTATTCCATACAGATTGCAGATATGGCAAGGTTCATTGGCATTGACAGGACCTATCTTTACCGGATATTTATAAAGCATAAAGGGGTGTCTCCCAAACATTATCTGACGCAGTACCGGGTAATGGAGGCAAAGCGGCTGCTGGAGGATACCTCGCTCAGCATAACGGAAACAGCTCTATCCTGTGGTTTTCACGATGCCTCTGTTTTCTGCAGATGTTTTCATGATGCAGAGGGGGAATCTCCGCTCCGGCACAGGAAGCAGTTTCACAGAGATATTTAACGAATGTAACAAAACACCATATAAAAATCACATTAAGCTATGTAAAATTAACAAAGAACAGATTATAATTAGG
>JAQSYE010000085.1 GCA_029256305.1 Lacrimispora sp.
GCAGCAATTGCCGCGCGGGTATAATACCCCCGGCAGGCTATAAAATAAGGCCTTTTTCCATCCAGATAAGCCACTCCTGATAAAAACCGGTCCACCCGGTTGCAGGGTTCGATGCGTGGCATGGCATAATCACCCCAGCGCAGCCCATCATCTACCCGTTCAAATGGAAATAAAATGGTATCCAGTTCTTTTCCGTCACCGGCAAACATGGTCAAATATTCCGGTCCGTGAAAAATAAATCCCTCCCATTCTCTCAGTTTGTTTTTCGGACTCCTTGCAGGCGCATATATATCAAGGAAGTAATCTACGGCTTCCTTTTGCTGAACCTGATTTAAGGGGTAGTTCCAGCGAGACGGGATTTTAAAACACTCCTCCAGGGTTTTCGGCCATTGCCCTGCCTCCACTTCCAGCTGCTCCTGCCATGCGGCAAACAAACGACAAAGATGAGCCTCATAATCCTCCGATCCCGATACATAGGAATCACCATGACTGTACCCTCTGCTGCAGTCTTCCTGAGGCATGGTAATATAGAATTCTTCCACAATCTCTCCGCCAGCTCCATACCGGGTCATACGGGTCCCCGGAGCTGTCTTTACCGCCATTTCTGCCTTTCCATCTCCATTAAAATCATAGCAGATAAACTGGGTATAATGGGCGCCAGCCCTAATATTCGGTCCCATGTCAAGCCGCCATAAGAGTGTGCCGTCTATCTGATAGCAATCCAGAATACAGTTTCCGGTATACCCGGAAATGGATACGTCATGAGAATTAGAAGGGTCCCATTTAACGATGTATTCGTATTCTCCATCTCCGTCAACATCTGCCACAGACATGTCATTGGCCGAATAAGTGAACGTTTCCTTTGAAGGTGTCACTCCCCCAGCTGGCTTTTTAACCGGAATATCCAGGTAATCATGTTCCCATACCCGCACCGGCCCGCAGGGTTCTGATTCCACTCCATTCATGACAGGTGCAACACAATAGACTGATTCACCAGTCCCCTGAGTATCCAGATAGTTGGTGCTATCTGTTACAATCCCCAGACTGACCCCATTCCGGAAAACTCTAAAGTCCACACCTGTAAGACCGCTTCCCCCGGCTGCCGCCCCAGTTACTTCATTCAGAAAAAAGCGCCAGCTTAAGAAGATTCCAGTCTTCACCTTCACTGCAATCAAACCTCTAGAAAGTTTCTCTAACTGTTCCTCCTGATGAAAATGAACGGGAGAAACAAAGGACTCTTTTTCTAACACGCAACCATCTTCTGATAACTGACAAATAAGAATATGGTGGGGAATAGAGGTTGCCTTTCCCAAAGTAAACACCCTCTCAGCCTTTTCTTTAATCTCTTCCATCAGACGATAGCAGTTTTCACTGATTTCCCGGTCCGACCAGTAGATGCAGGTGGTTTTGGCATTATTGACCGGATCCCAGGTAATGGTAAACCCCTGTGGATCAATGGATAACAGCCGTATCATATTGATTCCTCCCTCTGTCTAGGCTTTGCGAAAGCTGTCAAAAGGCATTTCGGATATCAGGGTATCCGCCTCCTCTAAGCTTTCCGGCAACTGACCTCTGATAAATTCCAACGTACAAATCACATTCAAACACCACTGAGCTGTAAAATTCGTAGAAATCCAGGGAACTTCCCTAAGTTCTTCCTGGTTTCCGCAGTTATTTAAGAGAGTCGTTTGGAAACCACTGTGGTTCTCTTTGCAAAGCAGCGCATGAAGAAGATGTGTCCAGGTGGTTTTGGCAAGCATTTCATCTTTATAATACCATGCGCCATAAGCGCCCATGGCTGCTGCCATAAAAGGAAGCGTAAACTCCCGGTCTCCGATAATCCCCCCTGATACCTCCAGCTGCTTTTCCCTTGGAAGGTAATAGAATCTGCCGTACTCTGCCAGCATCTCCTTCCACAAGGGATCGGAAAGTAAATCCGCCATCTCCTGCCAGATCTGAGGTGCTCCCATACAGATCTGTAAATGAGTTCCGCCTGCCGCCCTTTCTCCTATGTACCTTAAATGAACTGTCTCAGGGTCAAACTCAAAGTCCGGTCCTGATACCAGTCTTAATGGCGCCATCTTTAAATCTTTGATTCCCGTCCGGATTTTATCCAGGTAACTGCTATCTTCAGACCGCTCCCACTGGGTCAGCCAGTTTGCGCAAAGAGAGGACCAGTCAGGCCCGCTTCTGGCATGGCTTTTAAAAACTATTTCAGAAGAATCATAAAAATCAGCAAGCGGATCTTTCGTAAGGAAGGTTTTTTCATTATCCTTTAGTTCATCAAAGATATCCTCCAGGCGATGATCTCCTGTCATATAGTAATAATACCGGTGATGAGCTGCCATTGCAATACGTGCTTCCTTGCAGGGACACCCCCAGTGGCGGACATTATGTCTGGAGCCCAGTCCCTTATATTTTCCCATATGATATACATCTACCTCAGAAGCATGCCTTGTCAGCTTCTCTGCAAGGGAAAATGTTTCTGCTTTTCCAGAGCGCAGAAAGGACAACCACAGCCAAAGTGTGGGAACCAGTTCGGTATTATCCCAGGCGTAACCGCCCATATCATACCTCCACTGGTGGCGCTCTTTATCATAGGTATGCATAAAATCCCCATAATTAAAAAGCCCGTACCAGCCTCTTTGATCCACTTCTTTTTCATAGAAGACAGCGGCGCGTTCCAGCTGGTCTTCCAGCCAGTTTTCCATCTCGCTTTCTCGTCTGGGCAAAGACCAGTATCCAAACGCATGGTGTTCATGATAGAATTCCGGAGTTCCCACATACTGGGGCGGATGATTCACCTCTTTTGAAAAGTTCAAAAGCGCTTCCTCGCCTGGAATGACTCCTTCAAAAAACGTCACAGAATATTCGCTGGTGGATGCAATTCCAAACGGATCTGCCCCCTTATAATCATACCCCTCATAATAGACCTGGTTATATCCCCTGTTGGCATAATGTCTGAAATCCATAGACTCTGCCCCTGGACTGTAAAGCCAGACGGTAGCTTTTGCCTCTTCTCCCGTCAGATTACAAAACGTATAGCCGGAAGGGTAAGTCTGCCAAAAATCCCGGATTGCAAATCCCACACTTCCGTTTTCTCCTCCTAACGCTGCTGCCCCTCCCGCTCTGCTTCCATGAAGGCAATCTAAGTAACACACATCTTCCCCTTTTATTTTCTTCTTTACCCGAAAATGGGTGGGACTGTCCTGACAGAAATCATATTCATCCCAAAACGGCATATCCTCCATGACTTTTTCCACAATTTCTCTGTCTTTTTCCTGAAGAATCAACTGTTCTCCTGCCATCTGGCTGGAATAAGTAGCTTCCGGCACCCGCGGTCTCCAGGTTAAAAGCTCTGCCATCGCCTCATGAGTCGTTCCAAAGTCCCCCTCAAACCTTACATGCCGGTTATACATACCGCCTTTTATGGGCATGGTAAATTCCAGCCCGATTCCCTTTAAAAAGTCCCTGTTTTCGTCCCCATCATAAAGAAACGTGTGGGTAAAATGAAGGTGCTGGCTGCCAACGCCCACATGAAGCCGGATTATAAATGGAAGCTTTCTTTCCCCGTCTTTTGAAATATGGGTTCCTGTATATTTAATTACTGCCTGTAACGGTCCTTCCTCCTCCAGCGTAACTTCTTCCACAAAACCTTCATACTGTTTTTGCAGTTGTCCGATTCTGTCCCCCTTTGTAAAAGGCTCTTCCAGCAGAAGGACTGGCTTTGCATACGATACCCGCTTCTCTCCACAAACAGACAGGTCCTCCAATACAGATGACCCTTTATAAGGAACGTAAAAAGACAGCGTATCCGTCTTCACAAAAATCCCCTCTGCCCCTTCCAAAACCATTGGGGAGTGTGATAAGTCCCGTGCATCTCCCTCTTCTGCCAAAACCTCAATCTCTTCCGTGAGCTGATCTGCACATGCGGTGTGAGCCGTCCACTTTACGGAGCCATCAGGCCAGTATGCCGTAATTCTGGACTGCATGGATACCTGACTCCCATCCTGATTTTTCAACAGATAGGACTGATTTTTTCCGCATTCTCCCTGTTTCCACATGCATCCCCAGGTGGTATAGCCCCTTTTCTGCCTGTCTTTTAAATTATGCAGCTTCATGTGATCCTCCATCTGCGCATAACTGCGCTTTTTCTTTCACGAAAAGAGGCGGCACGGCTCCTGCAAGGAATCCGCACCGCCCAGGCTGAACCTATTTCCCGGTATCCTGCTGATACAGCTGATTGATTTCTTCCACCAATCTGTCACCGCCTCTGTCTAACCACTGTTTGGCAGCTGCGTCAAGGCCTGCTTCGTCGATCTGACCGCAGATATACTGGGTCCTTGCATCATCAATAATCTGTTCAATGTCAGTACCCACCTCGGCATTGACACCGGAATTGGCCAGATAACCAAGTGCCGGATTAAAGACTGCAACTTTTTTATTTTCTGCATAAGCCTTATCCTGGGCAATGGTTGGTTCTTCCTTTTCCAGAACCGGATTTGTGGAAGCAAGGTTTGGAACATAGCAGATAGTCTGGTTTAGTCCTGTATGAGGGGTCTGCTGCACTTCCAGATTATTTCTCACCACTACTTTGCCATCCTTTAAATCATAAGTAACACCTTCAAGACCGTAATCAGCCAGCACCAGCATCTCATTGTCACACATCTTATCCAGGAAATGCAGGCAGTTTTTCACATCTTCTTCTGTCTTTGCGCCTGCTTTGGTGATTAAATAATAACCGTTAAAACCGCTGGTCGCCAGTGTTTTTGCGTTAATCGGTCCTACCATAGTCATGGCGGCAGTCTTAGTCGGATCTGTTACTGACTTTATATCATTTTGGATATAGTAGTTCCAGATTCTTTTTGCGCTGTCCATAACATCAACGAATGCACCGGCTTCTCCTTTTTTAAGAGCATCACCAAATGTACCGGAGTCTACCGTTGCCCAGTCTTTCCGGATCAGACCATTATCATAAATTTTCTTTACCCAGATTAAGGCTTCTTTGTATTCTTTCGTCTGATGTACAGGAATCAGCTTTCCTTCCTGCTCCACCCACTCATTGCCGGTTCCAAACCAGGACTGCATAATATCAATTGGTCCTACATATTTAGTCATTTCCAGTCCGTATGTATCATCCTTTCCATTTCCATCCGGATCTTCAAAGGTGAATTTATAAAGCATGTTATAGACATCTTCCACTGTTTTTGGCGCCTGCGTAATGCCCACTGCTTCTGCCCAATCGGTACGGTAGGAAAAACCAAATCTGCCGATTTCTCTTGCACGGTAAAGCCCAATGACTTTTCCGTCCACCGTCATGGATTTTAATACCTGAGGATCTGCCTTTGATAAATTAGGATAGCTTGCACTGTCCTTTATAAATTCGCTTAAATCCCAGAAAGCACCTTTTTTTGCCGCATCAACCACGTTGGCTGATAAATCCCCTTTTCCAGTAATGATCATAGGCATATTGTCTTTGTCCATGAGCGCCAGACCCAGCTTTTCATTATAAGTATCGTTAGCCTCCCAGCGGAAATCCACGTTAGTATTGGTATAATCTTCAAATTTTTTAATGACCTCATCGGAATGATCATTTTTCAGTTCCGTTCCGTAAAACTGGGTTACCATCATGGAAATAGCTGCTTTTCCATCTCCCGCATTTGCTGCTCCTGATTCTTTTGACTCCCCTGCTGTCTGACTGGTCGTTTTGGAACTGCACCCCGCCATGGACAACGCCATTGTACCGGCAAGGGTCACTGCCATTGCTTTTTTCCATACCTGTTTCATCATAACACTTCTCCTTTTAAACTTTTATTTATCCTTTTACAGAGCCAACCATAACACCCTGCGTAAAGTACTTTTGAACAAATGGGTAAATACATAAAATGGGAATGGTGGCAACCACCGTCGTCGCCATTTTTACTGCTTTCTGAGGTGGCATTCCAAAGGCTCCCCAATCAAAATTGCTCTCGTTGGCCACCTTAGAGGTGAGGAATATAATCCTCCTTAACACAATCTGAATCACTTCCTTTGAGCTGTCTGAAATATACATCATTGCATTAAAATAGGAGTTCCAGTGAGTAACTGCATAAAACAGGGCAACACTGGCAAGCACCGGTTTGGACAAAGGAAGAATGATTCTAATAAATATTTGCCCGTCATTGCAGCCATCCATTCTGGCCGCCTCTTCAAGTTCCGACGGAAGCCCCTGAAAATAGTTTTTGATGATAAGCATATTAAAGGGATTGATTGCCCCTGGAAGCCACAGCGCCCAATAGGAATTTTTCAAATGGAGTAGGTTCGCCACCAGCATATAGGTAGGAACCATTCCTCCGGTAAAAAGCATGGTGATAATAACCAGGTTTGTAAAGAAGGTCCTTCCCTTAAAATAAGGTCTGGATAACGGATACGCAAATGTTGCCGATAAGACCATATTAATGGTTACTCCCACTGTTGTCACAAACACAGAGTTTATAATTCCCTTCACCGCATCGCCGGTTTTAAATATGTACTGGTAAGCATTTAAGGAAAGGGTGTGAGGAAATACGAAAAATGCCCGTTCTGTCAGTTCCCGTTCTGTAGCAAACGATCCTGCCACAATGTATACAAAAGGAAGCAGGGTTGCCAGCGCAAATGCTCCTACTAAAAAATAAATGATCGCCTGAACCAGCTGGTCTCCCGGACTTCGTTTTATTTTAATTGTTTTTGTCTTAGCCATCTTTTTGTCCTCCCCATCAATAGAATCCTGACTCACCAAACAGCTTAGCAAGCTTATTTGCTCCAAGTACCATAATCATACAGACAATGGATTTAAACATGCCTGCTGCCGTTGCCATGGAATAGTTGCCATTTACAACACCCTTTGTATAGATGTAAGTATCAAATACATCAGATACCGTACGGTTCATGGAATTCTGCATCAGGAAAATCTGTTCATAGCCCGTATTTAAGATGGTTCCCACCTTTAAGATCAGCATGATTACAATCGTGGAGCGGATTGCGGGAAGAGTAATATGCCACATTTTCTGCCATCGGTTCGCGCCGTCTACTTCAGCCGCCTCATAAAGCTGTACATCAACGCCGGATAATGCAGCCAGAAATATAATCGTTCCGTATCCCGTCTCCTTCCACATGTTCTGACCAACGATCATTGGAACAAAAAGTTTTGGATTGGACATAATATCCGGGGCGTGACTCTTTCCAAATACTCCAATAAGCCAGTGATAAACCAGGCCGTCGGTTGTGCTGAACAGCTGGGCGGTTAAAGCTGCTACAATCACCATGGAGATAAAATGAGGAATATAAACCATGGTCTGCGTCACTTTTTTAAATGCCATATTCTTGATTTCATTTAACAAAAGCGCAAGAAGAATGGGCGCTGGAAAATAAAAAACAAGGCTAACTATGGAAATGGAAAGTGTATTGGTTAATATACGGATAAAATCCGGTCCTGTAAAAAATTTCTTAAAGACTGCCAAGCCCACAAACGGACTGTGAAAAAATGCCCCCAGCATGGTGTCTCCGTTATAAGGGCTAAAATCCTGGAACGCCATTACCAGACCGCCCATGGGCAGATAATGAAAAACCAGAAGGTAGATCACTCCCGGAATGATCATAATATACAGCCACTTATGAGAGCGATATGCCTGCTTTAGGGTTACACCCTTTTTTCGCGGAACGAAACGTTCTGCTTTCTGACTCATTGTCTCTCCTCCTCCATATTACGGGGATTGTCTTTTGAATTACCGTTCCCCTGTTGTGAGGCTATCCTACACCATGGCTTCCGCATTTGTAAATAATCATGATCAAACCTGTTTTTTATCACAAAAAAGCCCTGGATCCCCTTATAATAAAAGGAGTTTCCAAGGCTTGTTCTTTAGAATTATCATTTTGTTTCCATCTGGTTTTCCTATTCCCGATGCTCTTTGCGAAATGCAAGAGGTGTAATTCCCACCTGGGTTTTAAAAAAACGGATGAAATTCTGTACGTTGTTGTAATTTAATCTGGCTGATATTTCTGCTATGGGATCCTGGGTGGTTAAAAGCATATATTTTGCAATCTTCAGCTTTTCTTCGTTGACCATGTCCGTAAAGGATATTCCCTTCTCCCTCTTTAATACCCGGCTGATATAATTGGGGTGATAGCTTAATGCATCGGCACACTCATTCAACGTAATGTTGCCGCTGCTATTCTTAATCATGGCTGTCACCTGCTTTGCAATATCACAGGAGTTTAACTGGCGGTAATCGGAAAGAGCCTTCATCACCGGTCTAAGGATCTCCGTAAACAAATAGGTGAAAAGCTCCTTCTGACCGTAGATCCTTGACGCCTTGGTTAAGACATCGTATTGCTCACTATCAAAGATATCGGAAAGGGGAATGGAAACCTTTGCCGGTATATCAAGGATTGCTGTCAAAAGCCGGGTGACATAGTAGGTCCGTTCCATGCCGGAAGCCCCTTTAATTTCAAGCCTGTCCAAAATCAGATCCAGAAGGCGCTTTGCCTCTTCTTCATTGCAGCTTTCCACTGCATGAATCAGCTCATCTTCCACGATTCTGTCGTAAACATTCCCTGCCGGATCCATAAGAGAATAATCATCATAAAGAACCAGAGAAGGACCGTATTCATTCCGATTATGATTTTTGCTGTGAAGTGCCTCTGAGCATTCGTCATAAGCTCTTCTGGCATTGGTCAGTTTATGAAATGTCCGGCTGATCCCAAAAGCCACCGGATATCCGAACATCTCCATGATATAATCCTTCATCCGCTTATAAACCAGTGCCGTCTTATTGTCCGCTTCCACATCATCATCTTCTCCAATAATAAATAAGGGCGTGTGCTCATAGATTACCGGGACCACAAAAAAAGCTTCTTTCACTTCCTGTGGTAAATCAAGGAGAATTTTTCTGCTAAGTTCGTCCTGTTCTTCCTGTGTCCAGTTCTTCTCTTTTTCGTCAAACTTACAGGAAATTCCAATCATACGGTAGGAATGGAAGGATTCCATGCCATACTTCTTCATGGTGTCTTCTATCCTGTCCATATTTAACTCACCCTTTACAAGGTTTGAGAGAAACAGTTCCCTGATCTGTACATTCTGATCATCTACAAATCTCTGCAACTTTAAAAGAGGCTCTGAAAAAACAGATGCAGCGAAACGTAAAAGAATCAGTATCACTCCAAACGCGGCAATGATGGCAACAGAAGCCAACACAAACGCAATACCGCCCTGCTTCATTTTCACCGTATCCACTCCGGTTATGTAAACCAATCCATTGCTTCCCGAACGGCTGACGCTATAGCGGTATCTTCTTCCGTCCGGTGACGAAAAAAATCCTCCGTCTGTTTTCTCATTCTTTTCCGATTTATAAAAAGCGGCTGTAAAATCTGGATTGGTTTCCATCAAAACCTTACCTCCGCTTAATACGGTCACATCATAACCCATTTTCTGATACGGTTCTGTCAGACTCCCAAGCTGTTTTATATTCAGCTGAACAGTCAGAAGGTAGACGAGTCCGGTACTGGCATACTCTTCCTTTATGATGAGAAGTTCTCCTGATGTATCAATAAATCCGGATTCCTTCACCCCTTCCTGGTAAGGACCCAAAACATCGGTCCGGTTCAGCCAGTAAAGGGATAATGGAACTTCCTTCTGATCTTGTAAAAACAGGTCTGTTTCTTTCCTGTTTTTTAAATCCTTATAGTTATACATTCCAAACTTGCTGAGAACCCATCCTTCCTTTACATTAATAAAGTTGTAAAAACCAATGTATTTGGATAAAAAGTAGTTGCCCTGAAGCATGTTCTGGGCCTGCCTCACCTCTTTATATTGGGAATAGGGAATATCCTTTTGATTGATCAGCCATTTAATGGATGTACTGCTTGTACTGTCCAGATAATATTTCCTGACGGAGGAAAAAAGGTTCTCATACTCATTTGCCACACTATTGCAATAAGATTCCAGCGCCTGTCTGCTTTTCTCTGTCTCACCTTTTACATAAATCCAGTAAGAAACCAGACCCATAACAATAAGAGGAACCGTTACAAGCAGAAGAAACTGGACAAACAGGCGCTTTTCATATTTTCCGTCTTTTATGGCAAATATTTTTTTATTTTCTATAGCATTTAACATAGCTCATAAACTTTCAAATTTCTGTAATCGGCAATCAGTGGTGCCAGCTGACGGAATCCGATTTTTCCGCCTTTTAACGGCTCGCCAAATAATTTTAGATCATCATTATATTCAAAAACGGTCAGATCATTAATGGAAAACCGGATATCGCCATGATATTTGCGTATGGAAATCCGGTAAAAGTCAGCTACATCCGCTGCTCCCGGCAGAGGATCCGCCCCCTGTGCCACCAGATGAAACCCATAGCTTTTTCTTAAATTGCAGGTATGAAACGCTCTCTCATCCGGTTCTTTTCTGCGGAAATAAGATACATGGAATGCATTGATGTCACTGCTGTGATACTGTGGATATTCTCCCGTCCGTTCTGCCAGGGAGGAATCAAATAAATCTTCTCCGTTTCGTCCTGCTGCAGCAAAAAATAAAATGCACAGTCCCTGATCCGTAACCGGCTTAAATTCCCATGTAATCTTAATATTTTCCGGAAATTCCTCAGGGCACCACAGAACGTAATTGGCCTTTTGTCCCTGTTCTTTATCAAGACTGTTTTGTAAACGCATACTGCCTTCTTCAAAACTTATTGATGCCCTTCCTTCTACCACGAAGCCTTCTACATCTTCCGGTCTGGAAAGGGGATTGTCGTAAATTAACCTTTCTTCAATCAGTTGAACGTAACCCGTTGTTTCTTTCTTCATGCGATACCCTCCATAAGCCCTTCCTCATCATACATAACCAGTTTATTATACAACTGCTCCCTATTATTCTCAACACGTTTTCCCCTGGTGTTTCTAAAATTTTATACTCCAAAGAGACCATTCTCTTATTTCCATATTTGGACGGATATGGTAAACTGTGATACAGAACTTTGTACGAGAGGAGAATTGCAGGCATGCAGATTCAGTACACCAAAGATATTAATAACGAAAGCATTCTTAGTATCATTCGCCGTTTCTGCAATTATATAGATCCACGGCTTACAGAGCATGGTTCTCATGTGTCTTACATCGTTTTTCAAATGCTTAAGGAGACTGGTCGGTTTACGAAGGAAGAGATCAGAGACATCTGTTTTATCGCTCAGCTTCATGATGTAGGTGCTTACAAAACAGAAGAAATAACCCGAATGCTTCAATTTGAAACGAAAGATGTCTGGGACCACTCTTTTTATGGATATCTTTTTATCCGCTATTTCTCTCCCCTGAAGGATTTCGCTCCCGCAGTACTCCTGCACCATCTCAACTGGAATTTTTTGGAAAAAAAAAGCGGTCTGAATCCTTTGATGAAGGATTTAGGACAGCTGATACATATAGCAGACCGGATTGATGTATTAATGTCTCTGCAGAATTATTCCTGGGAGGAAACGCTTTCCTTCCTTAAGAAGGAACAGGGAACTGTTTATGCCCCTCATATCATAGATATGGTAGAAAAACTGGGCTTTAAAAAATCCATTGAGGAAGAATGGAAAGCGGACAACCAGTTCAATGAGTTTCTTACTGAAATTCCACTTTCCGGAGAAGCCATCACGGATTATTTAAAAATGTTGGTTTTTATCATTGATTTCAGAAGCCACTATACAGTCACCCACACCATTACTACCACAAGCATCAGCTACGAACTGGGAAAGCTTCTTTCCTATCCGGAAGACCGATTAAATGTAATTCTATGCGGCGCTCTGCTTCACGATCTGGGAAAAATAGCAGTCCCGGTAGAGATACTAGAATTTCCGGGAAAATTAAGCCGCCAGGCGATGAATATCATGCGGACCCATGTGGATTACACGAAAGAGATCTTTGGCGGAAGCATCGACGAAGCAGTGGAGCGGATTGCTTTGCGACATCACGAAAAACTCAACGGTACTGGCTACCCGAACGGCCTCTTTGCCAAGGATTTATCAAAAGAGGAGCGCCTGGTCGCCATTGCAGATATTATAAGTGCACTAACGGGAACGAGAAGCTATAAGGACTCCTATCCAACGGAAACAATAAAGAACATTCTGGAAGCAATGAAAGATGATCAACTTGTGGATCCCGATATTGTGAGCATTGCAATATCGAATCTGGACTCCATTCTTGAAACCACAGCCGTCCGCTGCAGGCCGATCCTTCATATCTATGAGAAGCTGAAAAAGGAATACGAGTATTTGCTGGATCTTACGACTGATAAGGAAAAATTAGACTTCGCACTTTCCATAAAGGAACCTGAGAAAACTGCGTTGTGGCCATAGAAAAAGACTGTATCCGATCAATATGGATACAGTCCTTTTCTCTCTATAGCAATGCATTGTTATTTTGCAATAACTTTCACAAACTTCTTCTTCCCCCGTCGCACAACTGCTCCGTCAGCCAGCTGTTCCATGGTATAGGAAGTTTTTATATCATTCACTGTTTCGCCTTCTACAGTCACTCCGCCCTGCTCCACATTCCGTCTTGCTTCTGAACGGGATGGTGCAAGTCCGGATTTCTGAAGAATGGTGAGAATATCAACACTGCCGTCAGTAAAATCAGCTTCATTCAGCTCGCATAACGGCATATTTTCGGCATTCCCGCCTGTAAACAGCTCTCTTGCGCTCTTTTTTGCCTTCTCTGCTTCTTCTTCGCCGTGTACCAGCTTGGTCAGTTCGTAAGCCAGGATCTCCTTTGCCTCGTTTAACTGACTTCCTTCCCAGCTATCCATCTCATCAATCTGGCTAAGAGGAAGGAATGTGAGCATACGCAGACATTTTAACACATCGGCATCGGCAATATTTCTCCAGTACTGGAAGAAATCGAAAGGAGAAGTCTTTTCCGGATCAAGCCACACAGCACCTGACTGGGTTTTTCCCATCTTTTTGCCTTCTGAGTTTAACAGCAGGGTGATGGTCATTGCATGAGCATCCTTACCAAGCTTTCTGCGGATCAGTTCAGTTCCGCCAAGCATGTTGCTCCACTGGTCATCTCCGCCGAACTGCATGTTGCAGCCATGGCGCTGGAACAGCTCGTAAAAATCGTAGCTCTGCATGATCATATAGTTAAATTCCAGGAAGCTTAATCCTTTTTCCATACGCTGCTTATAGCATTCTGCGCTGAGCATCCGGTTTACAGAGAAATGAGGACCGATTTCCCGGAGGAAATCAACATAGTTTAAATCCAGCAGCCAGTCCGCATTATTTACCATCATGGCCTTTCCTTCAGAAAAGTCAATAAAACGGCTCATCTGATTTTTAAAGCACTCACAGTTATGGGCAATGGTTTCCCCCGTCATCATCTGACGCATGTCGCTTCTTCCGGAAGGATCGCCTATCATAGCGGTTCCTCCTCCGATTAAGGCGATTGGTTTATTACCTGCCTCCTGGAGACGTTTCATTAAACACAGAGCCATAAAATGTCCAACATGCAGACTGTCTGCTGTGGGATCGAATCCAATATAGAATACTGCCTTTCCTTCATTGACCATCTTGCTGATCTCTTCTTCATTGGTCACCTGGGCAAGCAGCCCTCTGGCTTTCAGTTCTTCGTAGATTGTCATTCCAATTCTCCTTTACATAAAAAAATAAACCCCGTCCTGTTAAAAGGACGAGGTTAAAATCTCGCGTTACCACCTTTTTTCATAAACAGCTCACGCTGCTTATCTCTTCGAGTACCGGGCTGATACTCTAGCACAATAACGGGTGCAGGAATCCGTCGCCGCCTACCGGGCCCTAAAACCTTTGGGAGCGAAGCTCAAAGATGTATTCGCAGTTCGTTTTCCATGCGCCTCTCATCAACCGGCTGCTTTCTGTCTGGTTTTACGTACTGTTACTTGTTCTTATCAATGCTTTTTCTTAAATATGAAGTTAGTTTTTAGTATATGAGGTTTCTTTTTATTTGTCAAGATCCTTTTCTATCAATAGGGGATAAAGCGGACGGATGAAATCATGAAATAATTTCATGGATCTGACTGAGTATCTTTTTTAAACTGCCGACTTCAACCTGTCCAGGTGCTGATTCTTTTCCAACTGCGGCAAAGGTCAGCGCTGAGCCGAAAAATTCACCGGAAAACCGGCTGATCACACCCTC
>JAQSYE010000086.1 GCA_029256305.1 Lacrimispora sp.
CACATTTTTGCTTCCTGCTGCCTGATGAAGTCCGTCAATGTTCTGTGTAATAACCGCCTTTAATTTACCCATCTCTTCCAGCTTTGCAAGGGCTAAATGAGCCGGATTGGGCCTTGCATCAGGAAATAGCATCCTGTTTTTATAAAAACGGAAAAATTCCTCTGGATTAGAGCGGTAAAAACTGCGGCTAATGATGGTTTCCGGAGGATACCGATACTCCTGATGATAGAGTCCGTCCACTCCCCTGAAATCAGGAATACTGCTTTCTGTCGATACCCCGGCACCGCCGAAAAATACAATACCCCGGCTTTCATTGATCCAGTCCTTTAACAGACTTCGTTCATTCATCATTTTAACCCTCCAACTTGCATAGGCGGATTCAGTTGAATCCGCCCGGAACTGATTTCCAACAGCTGAAAATCAGGTTATTTCATCTAAAAATACTCCATTTAAAGGTCTAATCCGTTCTACCATTGTTTGCCGGTTTTCTGGAACTTCCGGCTTCCCATACCCAAAAAGCCAGGAAGTCAGTTCACTGATCCCCATAAACAGATGAGGTTTTATTTTATTATTGTCTGACACCGGAGTCATAACGGAACCGTCTTTTTTAAGCTTCCAACGAAATACACCGTTATTCTGCCGTATAAAATCATCTTTCACTTCAATAAACAGTTCCATCTCGCTGACAGGGCAGTCTTCTTTTAGCCTGATCACCGAAGCAAACTGCTCCAGATGAATGATGCGCCCCATCACAGCAGGTCTTAAATTACCGACTTCCTTTACATAATCTCCGAGGACAATCAGCTCTCTCTGGTTTTCTGCAAGTTCTCCATAATAAGCCCATACTCCGGCAAGACGCTCTCTCTCATCTCTGGTGAAAAGAAGAATCATATCTCCGCTGTCACTTCTTACTTCTCTGCATAAGTTCCGGTAATACTCCTCATCTCTGTGAGCATACACCTCATACTTTTTTTCCAGCAGGCGACCCACAAACCTGGCTGCCTCCTTACAGTCATCAGACCGTTCCATAAACGCACGGCGACTTAACCGGGTTCTTCCCTTTTCGTTCAGCACCCTGTTTGGCAGATCACAGATATAGGTAAAATCAAAGGGATGGTAGATAGCCGGATCAACTGGAACCAAAAAGCAAAACTCCATCCGCTCCATATACATATCCGAAAAGCACCGGCCAAGAAGCTTTCTCATATAACCCTGATGGCGGAATGCAGGATCAGTAGCCACTCCAGCAACGTAATCCACCTTCCAGATGCGGTCTTTTACCACCACCTCATAGGGATTGCGATGGAGCATTGCAGCTACCTGATCTCCGCTCCACGCGGTTAAAATCTTATTTTTTCGGACTCTGTCCGAATAATAATAATCCAGAAAGCTCTTGGAATCCTCAGAGAAAACTTTTTCCCATAATGCCCGGCTTTCACTCTTTTCTTCCTGCTTCAAATACCGTACCATAGTTTAGAAACCCTTCTGTACCACTGAGTATTTTCTTGCAAAATCGACTGGGTAATAAGACATCTTCGCTTTTCTTAAACCTTCCATGCCCACATCATCTTCCCGGTTCACCAGTAACAGTTCTTCTGGATAAGCGTGGGTTATGAACTGCTGGTTAATAAACTGGTAAAGACCCTTAATATTGGGATCGGCCTTTTCAATATGAATAACAGCCATTTTTTCATAGGAATTATAGCTCCCAATTGTAAATGCTTTTAAATCTCCGTCTATAAAAACTCCTGCCATTCTTACATTTAAAAAAGAACAGTTTTTTAATATGCTGTGGATTCCCATAACTTCATAATCAAGCTGACGGGTAAACTCTGCTGCTTCCACCTTGTTCTCCCACCACTCATTTAAGAATTCCACCACACTGTCCCGGTCTGAACAACAGAGAGTCCGGTACTCATATCTACCCTCATATTCCTTTAAAAAGGAATTCAGATGATTCTTCTTTTTGTGAAGCTTTTTGCCTGCCAGTGTCCTTAATGACTGCGCATCATAGAGATAATCTTTTAAATCTTCTACCTCAACAACTTCAAACTGATCAGGATTCAGCTTTAAATACTCAATAGCCGCCTCATCTGCCAGGGAGATACGAAGAGGCTTTTTTAATACCTCATTAAAGTATTCTTTCATTTCATTGAAATAGTAAGGAAGCTCTTCTTCTCTGCACATGGGCATAGCTGTAAAGGGCTGGCCATCCTTTTCCATCAGAAACTGCAACGCCTTATTATCGCTAATTGCGTACTTCACATGATAGTACTCTCTCCAGATAAAACAATCCAGATATACACTATCACAAGTCTTATTGGGCCGCAGGGCATAAAATGGAGTTATCTTTTCAACATCACTCGCCTCAATTGGCTTAAATTGTAAATTCATAATTGTTCCCTTCTATATTTATCACTAGCTTTTCTTGATAAAATCAGTATTACACTTGGGACAATGAATTTTTATTTTCCCTTTTCCCCTTGGTACTCTGATTTTTTGACCGCAGCTGGGGCACTTGTAAATATGAAACTTACTGCCCTGCTGCAGCCGGAAACGCCATCTGCGAAATGTTTCAGCTATGGAGAAAGAAACCCGTTCAAACTTCTGGTTCTCTTCAAAGCGTCTCCTGATATTTCTTGAAAACATACGATAGTAGCTTACTAACAGGACAGCTGCCGCAATGAAATCCACCCAGGGATTTCGTATAAACAGACCTGCCACCAATAAAACAAATGCCGTTGCTGTTAAAAACCTCCCCAGCTTATCAGCGCCATATCTTCCAGTCATAAATTTAATTAATTGATTCCGGATCTGATTCATGCTATATTATCGCCCCTTTTCTTTGCCTTAACTATAATAACCTATCCAGTCAAAGTCAATCTTATGAGCGCATATTTCATAATCTTTTCAGAATTAAAGCCTGGATTTATCCCGGTACTGTTTCGGCGTCAGACCATAGCGTTCTTTAAACAGACGATGAAAATAGCTGCTGTTCTCATAACCGATTTCCTGTATAATCTCTTCCACTGGTTTACAGGATGCAGTCAGACAATTGGCTGCCCTGCAAAGCCGGATCAGCTGTAAACATTCAGTAAAGGTCATCTGATAGTAACGCTTAAACAAACGACTCACATAATAGGTCGGCTGCATGATCTTTAAGGAGAACTCCTCTAACGTGGCAGTCGAATAGTTATTCTCCAGATACTGATATGCAGTTAATGCGATCTGCTCCTCATACTGGATTACATCGTGAAATTCCACCTTATCCGCATCATGAAGCAGTTCCATAATCAGCATGGACATTGTGGCCTGATTAATCTCCTGTCTGCATTTTTTCTCCACCATCAGAGACCAGATCATATTCTCTAAAAGATTCCTGGCAGGCAGAATGTCCTGCAGACGGAAATGCAGGTAATCCGCTACCGAATGATTCTCAGATACTGCGCCTGCAATAAAATGCCTTAAAATACTTCCATCCTCTGTAATTAATGACGGGTGGGAGAAAAACTCCGGCATCAGGAAAAAATGTACCGCTATGTCATCCTCTCCTGCTGGTTCAATCGCATGGCTGGTTCCCTGTCTTAAAAGAAGGAGATCATAAGTCTCCAATAAAATTCGGTTGGTTTTATTAATCACCTGGGTTGTGGAACCGCTGTACATGTAGACCAGCTCCACATAATTATGGCTGTGGTCCGGAATCGCTATATGAGGCGGTTGGCAGTGCAGACCCATCAGCCTACCCGCTTCTATGACAATTCCCTTATCCACCACATTACTTTTCGCTTCTTTTACATAGTATGACATTATTGAAGATGCATCTTTGAAAATACCGTTTTTTTCTTCCGATGTGTTCCTTAAAAACTTCAGAAGTTCTTCATCCATATTAACCTCCAAACGGCAGACTCACATGCCCTTCCCCCGGTTTATTATATCACCATTTCTACATTATTTGCAAGAAAAGACGGTTTTTATACAAATTTAGACATAGTCAATTTATATAACTGAACCTATAATCTAGTGATGTATTCATTTTAATACAATTATTACAATCCGCAAGAGGTACGACATATGAAAAGATATCCGATACGTTTAACTAACATCGAAGAAGCAACCACATTCGTGAAAACAGCGAATAAGTTTGAATGCGACATGGACATCTGCAGAGGTAGTATTATCATAGATGCCAAATCCATTCTGGGTATTATGACTCTCTGTTCAGACAGTGAACTGGAGCTGATCATTTACAATAACAACCATGACGATGTTCTGGAATCGTTATCTGCCTTTCTGGTGAATCAGAAAACTGCATGACCAATACATAAAAAGCAAACAAGAGGCCGCCAAAAACTAACTATGAACTGTTAGTTTTCGTCAGCCTCTTTTTTATTTTACTTGCGATTTAATTGAAATTCATCTACCAATTCTTTTAATACGATAGCCATATCAGACAGCTCTTTGCTGGCTGCTGCACTTTCCTCTGCTGTGGCGGAGTTGGTCTGTACCACTGCTGAGATCTGATCAATGCCCACAGTGACCTGATGAATTGCTTCAGACTGTCTGAGGGAAGCTTCTGAGATCCGTTCTATCATCTCGGATACAGAACGGGTGCTCACAACTGCCGTTGACAGGGAATCTGCAGCATCCTTTACCAGGCTGGAGCCATTCATAACTGACTGAATGGAATTCTCAATGAGGTGAGTGGTGTTTTTGGCAGCTTCTGAACTTTTCGATGCCAGATTGCGGACCTCATCGGCTACAACAGCAAATCCCTTTCCTGCTTCTCCTGCCCGCGCCGCTTCCACCGCCGCATTGAGCGCAAGGATATTGGTCTGGAATGCAATATCTTCAATGGTCTTGATAATCTTATTGATTTCTCTTGAATTTCCACTGATTTCCTCCATGGCAGCAACCAGAGCCTCCATATGACTGCTGCTGGTTTCCAGCTCACCTGTGGCCAGAACCGCCTGCTCATTGGCGCTGGTGGAATCCAGGGCATTCTTATTAATGTTATGAGAGATATCATTGATCGTGGCTGCCAGCTCTTCTACTGCGCTGGCCTGCTCAGTTGCTCCCTGTGCAAGGGCCTGTGAACTTCCGGAAATATTCTGGGATCCATAAGCAACCTGTTCTGAAGCGTTTGCTATCCTCTCCATGGTTACGGTCAAGGTGCTACTGATCTTAAGCAGGGCATCCTTTACCTTCTCAAAACTTCCTTTGTAATCATATTCCAACTGGAACGCCAGATTCTTGTCTGCAATCTGATTGAGAACAGAAGTGATTTCATCAATATAATTTACATAATCTTTCAGCTGCAATACCGTATTACCTAAAGAAGCTGCAACCATACCAATCTCATCATTATCAAAATTCTCCATGGCGAGATCCAGCTTCCCCTCCGCAATCTGTTCTGCAACATTGGACAGCTTTTTAAGCGGTTTGGTCAATCGTCTGGAAATAAGAATGATTAAGAGAATCAGTAATGCTGATCCAAGTAAGAATACAGATACAATTGTGGCAGTCACAGCCAAGCGGGAAGCAAGCACTTCTGACCCGGGAATGCTGGAGAGTACGAGCCACCCGGAATTCCCGACCCTGTTTACAGCTCCGAAATACTTTTCCTTATTCATGGTGTATGTATAACTTCCTGCTGCCTGTCCGGTTATGGCCTGTTTTATATTATCAGACATGTCCACTTCCGAAACATTCTTCTGAATCATATCATTATTAGGGTGATATACGATTTGTCCGCCCTCTGTCGCCAAAACCACAAATCCGCCTGTACCGATCTTGTAATCACTCATAATCGTAACAAGCTGGGACAACTTAATATCCAGTCCCATCACGCCAAGGGGTTTTCCAGTACTGCTGTCAAACACACCGCAGACTGCACTGACAATGACCTGTCCTGTACTGGCATCCACATACGGCTCCGTCAATATGGGGTGATCCAGCTCCATAGCCCGGTACCAGGGCCTGCTTGAAATATCCCAGCCGTCTTCTGATGTGAAGTTATCCGACTGTGTTACCTGGCTTAAATCCAGATCTGCAATCCATGCGGCCAGAATGTTATCCTTGTCCGTTGCCTGCAGCTTATCAAGTGTTTTTTTAATCTCCGGATATCCTTCGCTGTCTGGCATTCTGACTTTTCCAGTCGTATTTTTTAAATATACTTCTACCTGCTGGCTCGCCGCCGCACTCTTCATCTCCGCCAGGTAAAAAGTCAGGAATGAATCCACCTGGTTTGCCGCAGCTAAGGATGCCGAATTAAGATTTTCCGTAGACTGATGTTCCATACTCTTTCCTACCTGCGTGGTAATAAGAAATCCTGACAGGACTAATATTACTATAACCGGAACAGAAATACCAAAGAGCAGCTTTGTAAATATGCGTTTTTTTCTCTTGTTCATGATAGACATCCTTTCTCCCTCTAAAATTTATACTTTAATATAGCATGGAGATAGTGGGATAGCAAGAAGAAGGATAATCTATTTATAAATTAAAGTTTTCACTTAATTTAATTACTCCGTGTAATAATCAAACCAGTCAAAGTCCGCAAAATTGCTGCTCTGAGTGTAGTTAGAAGACGCATACAACCCAATGATTGTTCCGATATAGAAAAAATTAATAGATTGATAAATTCAAGGCATGGCTTCGCTTGAATATCAAAACCATGCCTTGAAGCATAAACTTTATCTTTTGTTTGTTAATATACAGGCAGCATGTCTGCTTCCTAGTTATTTCCCTGCCTCCTCTGCTAACCCGTCTATTAACATCTGCGCACAGGACATAGAATCACTCTCTCCATAGCTGGATAACTGGAGCGCATTAAAGAATGTACCATCTGCACCGGTAAAAGAGCTCCTCTCGAATGTGGGATCCATCTGGGCATGACACCAGGCTACTGCCTTTTTATTTGCCTGTGCCACCTGACTTCCGCTTAAATCCAACATGGCAAAGCCTTCCTTGTTAGTAGGAACTCCTCTTGTATCTCCCAGCGTTTCCACTCCTTCTTTTTCTGCTACCAAGAATTGTAGCAGCGCTGCTGCTTCGGCTGGATGCTCTGTTGTGGCACTGATACCAAATGCCTGATTTACCTTTATAAATCCGCCCTCATGGTCACCCATATTCACATAATCTCCAATTACAAATTCGCCTTCCTTAACAGCTTCTGCATGTTTTACAACTGACGTATCATAGAGAAAAATCCCAGCATAGTGTCCATCAATCCAGTTTGCATTTGTATCAATGGCATCCGCTCCGTCACCTGCAATTTTCTCCAGCGTCGGGATAACATGATTTTCTTCCAGACTCTTAAGGAAATCAAATCCTTCCGCCAGTTCTTCCTGGCTGTACTGCAATTCCCCATCAAGAACCCAGTCCTTTCCATATTTGCACTGCAGATAATATACCATAAGGAATGCACGATCCAGTTCCTTTGTTACAAGTGGATAATAGGAGGGATCATAGTCCTTAAATAAATTTCCTGCTGCCAGAAGTTCATCCAGAGTTGTAGGGATTTTTACTCCAATCGTATCGAATGTCTTTTTATTCCAACAAAATACTCGTCCGGTCTTGCTGATAGGAACTGCATTTAGCTTGCCATTAAAGGTAAACAATGCTTTATCTTCCTTTGTATAATTATCCAGATTCACAATTGACGAAACCTTGTTCATATCGTAAAACCTGTCGCCTTCTGGTGAGTAGGTAGACACCCAACTCCAATCCAGCTGCATTAGATCTGATGCATTTCCGGATTTAATCCCCAAAGCGACCTTTTCCTCATGTCCGGTAAACGATTCATATTCGGGTGTGACCGTAATATTAGGATATTTTTTCTGGAATTTTTCAATTGCCTCCAGAGTCGCCTTGTGTCTTGAATCACCTCCCCACCAGTTCATGCGCAGTTTAATCGGTGTTGTAGTGTCCACTTTCATGGACGCTGCCTGTGTTACGCTTTCCTCTTGTGACGCAGCGGTGCTGCCTGCATTTTCCGTTGTTTCCTGTTTCTGGGATGTCCGCATACAACCTGACATTGAAACAACCATAGTCCCAGCCAGTAAAAGAGCCCCCATTTTTGTTAATCCTTTTTTCATTTTGTTCCTTCCTTTCTGTTTGTTACACCTCATTTATGATTAAAAAATACTTCATTAGCATTTTCGTAAAAAATCATTACTTTTTCTCGATCCGTCATTCTCTCAGACCGGTTAATATAGTCAATATAGCAACTGTATTCATCTTCTTTTAATGCAGATGGCATGTCCGTTCCGAACATTAATTTATCTGTACCTACCACATCCCTCGCCAACTCCACATAACGAAGGGCCTTACCATATGGCTGTGCATCCATCCGACAATTGTGAACCACACTTGCCAAATCGAACCAAAGATTTGGAAGTCTGAGCAGTTTTAATGCCTCTTCCAGCCTAGCTTCATCTTGATTAGAAGGAGACAACAGATGGCATGCTACAAACTTCATGTTTGGATATCGTAGTGCCTCCCGTCTCAGCGCAGGTACCTGCCAGCTGTCACTACCGCATTTTCCAATGTCAATAACAAGCACATGTTGTTTATCATTTGCATAAGAAAATGCCTCATCCATCAGCTCGCTGTCAATCTGAAAATCCGGATGAATACTCATAAGCCCTGAACCGGTACTAACCTCAAACTTTTCTATTCCAAAACCCAGCTCCTCAAACAGGTAGTTTCGAATCCCATCTCTATCTTTTGAATATGGATCATAGCTGGCTGCTCCAGCAAATCTGTGCGGATACTTCTTTACCGCTTCATATGTATAGTAATTCTGATATCCATAAAAATTTCCTTGAAGAAGGACCGCTTTTTCTACACCATTTTGATCCATTATTTCCAGAAGCTGCTCTGGCGTCACGGAATCCGTATGAAACTGTTGGGGTATCATCCGTACCACCTGGCCATTGGCATACCTTGCCATTCCGTCCCCAATACTTCTCAGCTCTCCACCTGCTCCCATGCCCGCAATATACTGTACAACATGTGCATGGCTGTCTATTATTTTCATATGATTCCCCACCACTCTTTCCTTTTTATCTAGCCTTTCACGCCGCCTGCAGCAATGCCGTCTACAAAGGAGTCCTGTGCGGCAAAAAATACTACCAGGGAAGGAATAATGGCAATCAGGGACATTGCCAGAACACGGTTCCATTCGAACCCAACGTCTGCATCCATAGACATACGCAAAAATATGGAAACCGGATATTTCGCTACAGTATTTACGTAAATCAAAGGGCCCATAAAGTCATTGGATGCCCACATGAACTGGAACAGCGCGCAGGAGGCAATAGTAGGCTTCAGCATGGGTACTATAATATACCAAAGCCTTTGCATAATACCGCATCCATCGATCTCAGCCGCCTCTTCCAGTTCCTTTGGAATTCCTCTTAAAAACTGAATCTGCATATACACAAAATACGTATCCCCAGCAAACATCGATGGAACAATGAGAGGCAGATATGAGTCCAACCAGCCCAACTGATCAAACAGAATATACTGCGGTACATTCAACACAACCTGAGGTAAAAACAGGGTAGAAAGAAGAACGATAAAGGAAAATCTCTTTCCCCCAAAATTGAATCTAGCAAATCCATATGCCGTAACAGTCGCGGAAAGTACCGTAAAAATAACCTTCGGAATTACAAATTTAAAAGTATTAATCATAAAATAAAGCAGAGTCATTCCTTCATATCCAGCATACCCTTTTACGTAGCCGCTTAGAGTGGGATCCTTAGGTATAAAACCAACACTTGAAAATATCTGTGAATTGGTCATGAACGAAGCTCCCACCATCCAGAACAATGGATACACCATAATTATTCCTACGAATAATAGAATAGCATAACGAAACACAGTATCCAGCCGATAACGTATTTCTCTCGTCATAGAATCTACCTCCCATCCTCATCCGAATAATATACCCAATGTTTCTGGCTTATAAATAATATTGCTGTAAGTGTCATAATAATCAGGAACAACAGCCATGCAATGGCACTTGCCATACCCATCTCATAACTCTTAAATGCATTATTGTACACAAGCAGAGAAACCAGTGTGGTGGATCGAAGAGGCCCCCCCTGCGTGACAATAAACGGTCCATTAAATTCCTGAAACTTATTGCAAAGCTGCGTAACAAAGTTATAGAAAATGACCGGAGTAATAAGAGGAATCGTGATATTAAAAAGCTGTCTCAATTTCCCAGCCCCATCAATGGAAGCCGCTTCATATAACTCTAATGATACCCCCTTTAAGGCTGCCAGAAATATAACCATTGGTGATCCAAACTGCCAGATTCGAAGAAGTACAATAACCCAGAACGCCCCTTCAGAGTTGCCCAGCCAGTTGAATGGCAAAATACCAAACTTCCCGGCAATCATATTAACCAATCCTTCAGCCTTAAACAAAAATCTCCATAATACAGCTATGGAAACGGAACCTCCTAATATAGAAGGAATGTAATATGCCGTTCTAAAAAATTTAACTCCCTTGATTTTAAAATTTAAAATATATGCAATAAAAAGGGCAAAGGACAACTCCAATGGCACTGTTATAAACGCATACTTAAATGTCTGAACAAACGCTTTCATAATCAGCTTATCGCCTAAAATTTTCTTATAATTTCCAAGCCCGATAAATGAAGCAGAATGAAACAGATTATAATCGTTAAAACTGTAAATCAAGGATGAAACAAACGGATAAAGCTTAAAAACCCCAAACCCTATCCACCAGGGCAGAATCAACAGAAGCCCAATATTTTTCTTTCTTAATGTTTTAAAATTCATGACTACTCCCCACTTTCTCACTCCGCTATATCTCAGAATAAAAAACTTTTTTGCTCTCCAATAGCCCGTCCTTCTCCAGTTTTTCAAGATCCATACGCTGAGGATTTCCAGGCAGATCAGGCTGACAGTAAAATCTTCCGTTCTTTTCTTCTGGCTGGAACAGGGTATATTTACCAACCGGTTTGCTGATCGGTTCATGATATTCGATCAATTCATCTTCCCCGTACAGACATCCGAAAATAGCATTTAAATAAATTCTTCCTCCGGATGAGAACGTGATTTTCTTATCTCTGGCTAAATCCCGGATTTTCAGCATATCATCAATCCGGCTCATCCGTCCTATGGAAGGCTGCAGATGATCCACTCCCTTTTCCGCATATGTTTCATAGGCATAATAAATTCTCATTGATTCTCCAAATGCCAGCGGCATGGGTACTCCCAGCTCTTTAAGCTGCCTAATTCCATTCATATCGTGAGCGTGTATGGGTTCTTCAAACCATGCCAGATCATAAGGCTCAGCCAATTTTGCGAAACGATATGCATCATCAACATTCCATCTCTGATTTGCATCAACTGCAATCCCTATCCCAGGGCCCACAGCTTCTCTCACCTTTCTGAGTCTGCATATATCACGTTCCATGTTCCTTCCGTCGCTGCTGCCAACCTTGAATTTTACCGTCTGATACCCTTCCTGCACATACCTGAGCATATCATCTACCAGTTCTTCATCTTCCAGAAGCAGGGAGCCTCCTCCTTTATAGGCAGCTGCCCAATCTTTCTCAGCCCCAAGAAACCGGTGCAGTGGCTTACCAGCTCTTTGTGCCAGAATATCCAGCATCATTAAATCCAGCTGTCCTACTTCCACCGCCTGACCACTTTGAAATCCGGAATTTCTTATTTTCCAGTAGAGGGTATCTCTCCACTGACTGTATGTTCTTGTCTGTCCATCTAAGATCATGGGAAGAATATTTTTTACAAAGCTTCTTCCCACACTTAGATGAGCACACGCCCCTTCCGAATCATAAAGCTCAATACAGCCCTGCTCGGGTGCATATTTCCCCATTCCGCCGGTCCCATCTTTAAAAGGTTGTGGTAAAGGAATCGGGTGAAAATTATAATAAACTGCTTTGACAAATTTAATGTTATCCTGAAACTGAAATGTATTGTTCATATGTGCCTCCGTTATCACTTGCATTGAAATTCTTTTCACAGTATAGCCTCATCCCTCATCCGATACAATTGACACATTAACACAGAAAATGCATGCACAATTTACATTTTGTGCATGCATTTCATATTGCTCAATATTTATTTCAAATGAGGTAAATTCATTGCAAAATTATTTCACTATGCAAGAGAGCACAGGTTATTTTTCACTGATTTCAAATTTTTTTATTTTTCTCCATAATGTAGTTGTGCTGATGTTTAGTTCTCTGGCAGTTAAGGTACGGTTGCCGTTATACTTATTAAGTATTGATTTAATAAGTGTGCGTTCCGGGTTTTCCGCTGTTCCCGCAGGGCTCCATTGCTGCATTTCTTCCTCTTCTTCCAATGAAACTGCATAGATACTGGTATCCCGGTGATAGAGTTCATCAAGCAAGTCCCTGACATATGCCTCTGTAATGGTACGTTTCCCAACTGTCAGAATCATTCTCTCGCAGAATGCTTCCAGCTGAATACTGTTTCCTTCCCATGGATAATCCAGAAGGACCTGTTTTACGCCATGAGCCATCACATGATACCGGGAATACTGTTCCATATATTTTCTGGTATATAAATCCAGCAAATACCCTACATCCTCTCGTCTGTCCTTTAAATTGGGTATTTTTAAACGCAGAGATTTCAGGGTAAAATACAAATCAGACCGAAACTTGAATTCACTGCGCAGCTGAGTTAAATTTTTTGCCGTACATGCAATAATTCTTGTATCAATCATCAGCGTGTCTTCAATCCGGTTACCCCTGATTAAGCGTTTTGTACGAATCGCGCGAATGAGATTGTACTGGGCTTGAAGAGTCAGCTTGTCAATACTTTGAATTACCAGTGTCCCATGATTGGCTTGTGCAAGGGCTCCGGGTTCTTCTTCTACCTGTCCTTCTTTTTTGCTGCCAAATAGAGTCATCGTCTGCTGGTCCTCTGTCAATCCTGCCATATTAATAACAATGAAGGGGCCATTCTTTCTCATGCTGTAATTATGTATTCCCTGAGTGATCGCTTCCAGCTCCGGACCCGATATCGCTTCAATCAGCATGGGGCTGGAAGACTGGGCATATAATTTTGCCAGTTCCACAATTTTATGCATATCTTTCAGATTCTTACTGATATCATCAAAGGTGCCATAAGCTACATATCCCCTTAAATACTGCTCCTTCATCACGTCTTTATCGTTCATATCAAGCCGTTTTAAGCGGTTACAGGAAATAATTGCACCGTCAATACGGGTTCCCACAACAATTGGCTCCATGGATACGACTACAGACTGGTCGAGCAGCGTTAAAAATGTGGAATAGTTTTCCAGACTGCCTTCCAGAATCTGAATTAATACAGCTTCTTCAAGATCCTTTAAAAAACGGGTTACTGGTTTCCCCACACATCGCTCCGAGCTGCACCCCAGTATTTGCTCCATGGCACGATTCATTACCAAAATCTTTCCCGCCACGCTGATTTTGATAATGCCATTAAATGCACTGTCCAGAACCGTTGAAAACTGAGCATAATTGTGCTGCTCAATTTCTGACATATAGTAAAGAGACTCTGCATTTTTAAGCGCCACCCGTATGGCCTCCCCGGTAGAGGACATATAAAGTCCCGGGATTCCCATCTGGTATGCTCCATCAAGTGCTGACTGGCCACCGATAATAATGTCCAGTCCATCCTTTCCCGCTTCTTCAATGGTATTTCGCCATTCATTAAAATCTTTTAATATATACCTTTTTAAATCAACATGGTATAACTGATTAAAGTATGTTGTATCACAAAGCATGTCCCCCCAGCCGAAGATTCCGATTTTGGGGCGCTCTTTTTCCACAATACTTTTCGCCCGAATGACCAGAAGCCCCAGTTCCTGTGCTGTCATAACAATTTCAGCTACCGCTACATTGGTATGGCGCCGGATCTCCGCTGCCTGTCTGCCTCTTGCCATGATAATATTTACGCCCTCCGAAATGGCCTTCTGTGCTTCTGTAACCGCCTCCTCCACCCGGATTCTTTTTACTATGATAACATGGTTGTCTTTTTCTCTCAGTATCCCCTTCGCCTGCTCATACATCTCATCGCTTGGCACAAATAATGCAATTCCGGACATCCCAATCCACCAGCTTTCTTAC
>JAQSYE010000087.1 GCA_029256305.1 Lacrimispora sp.
CAAAAAGCCCGTCCCTGTCATGCGGTAACAGGGGCGGGGTTTTTGTAGGAGTCATGATCCCTCAAGGGTCAATGAAGGATAATCTCAGAGGGTTAGTCTGATGTATAGAATATTCACATGTAGTTAGTTATTGCTAACTAAGATTATGATATCACAGGAATAAATAAAAAGCAAGATCATTTAGCGAGATCATTTCTCATTAATCTAATATTGATATCCAGCCATTAAAACGTTATAATGAAGCCAGCCTTACTCAGGGAGGTAATAATCTTGATTGACACAGCAAGTTTTATCATGGCAGGCGGCCAGATGATTGCCAGTGAGCGTATTCAGGGCGTGAACGATAACATGGCCAAATCTCATTATCACGAATACTTTGAATTATATTATCTGGAATATGGAAAACGATATCACATGGTGAACGATAACATATACT
Organism: Lacrimispora sp.; assembly: GCA_029256305.1. Classification (GTDB taxonomy): domain Bacteria; phylum Bacillota; class Clostridia; order Lachnospirales; family Lachnospiraceae; genus Lacrimispora. Next base: position 437 of record JAQSYE010000087.1, read on the forward strand.
CTTTGAACTCAGGGGAATTCATGATCTTTCCTCCTTACTCCATGCACCATTCCTATGGAGATAATGACGTGCCCTTTAAGCGGGTTCTCATTTACTTTTCCCCAGAAACAGTCATCGTGCCGGAAGTTCTCCACACACTCAGCCAGTCAGCCGGAGTATACCGCTTTGACACAAAAGCCAGCCAGTCCGTTCATCTTCTGATAAATGATATTTTAAGAGAACAGGGCGAAGGGGAAGGATTTCATTCCGATGCCATGAGGATGCTGCTGAATCTTCTTTTAATTAAAATTGCCAGAAGATCGGATGAAAAAGCAGCCCCGGAAAACCGGAGCCGCATTACAGAGATTCTTCACTACCTTCACAGCCATTCTTCAGAAAACATCACCCTGGAAGATCTGGCTTCCCGCTTTTATATCAGCCCGTATTACCTATGCCGGGAGTTTAAGCGCTACACCAACAGCACAATTATCCAATATATCAATAACATCCGCATTATCCATGCACAAAGGCTCTTTATGGAAACGAACCGGACAATCACGGATATCAGCAAAGAGGTTGGATTTTCCAATGTAACCCATTTTAACCGTGTATTTAAGTCCATTATGGGCACGTCACCTTCTAAAAACCGCAAACAGTATGCAGATCAGAAAAGAGCCGGCAATGAGAAGTGTTCTCAGCGCGCCTCTTCCCAGAACCTGACGGCGTCTGACAGCCAGCCCTCAAGTTCAGTCCCGTTTCCAAGCCCAAAGCTGTGACCGCCTTGTTCCATAAACCGTACTATGTGAGGGACATTTAAAAGCTTTAGCTGTTCTTCCATTAAGTAACTGGCTTCAATATTAACCACAGGATCATCCTTGCTGTGAACCAGATAGCAGGGAGGATATTCCTGATCCATAAGATACTCCACACTATATTCCGCTAACGCTTCTTTTGTAAAGTCCTCTCCTGCGATCCGTTCTAAATACTTCACGGCTGCTGCCTTCCCTGTATCTGAAGCCCTTCCCATATCCTTTAAGAACTGAACCGTAGAGATGCTGGGATAGCCGAGGAATAGTGCCCCCGGCTTACTAAGACCATAGGCCGCATATCCTTTTTCTTTCGTGCCCCATACAGCCGCCAGATGACCTCCTGCCGAGAATCCTGATACTGCATACCCATCCATTCTGATTTGAAACTCATTCTTATGGGCGGCTAAAAACTTCAATGCAGCCGCAATGTCATTCAGAGGCTTTGGAAGAAGCTTCTTCTGCCCTGTTCTGTAGATTAAAATAAATGCAGAATACCCCATTCGGTTTAACTGTTCCGCAATCGGATAGCCTTCAACCAGCACCCATTCTCTTGCATATCCGCCTCCCGGGCACACAAGAATAAAGGGCTTATCCGGATCTCCAGGCATATGGATCAGCTTTACCTGCTCCTTGTCCGGTTCCTTTTCCCATTCTTCTTTTGGATAAACATCATAGATTACCTGGCTTTTTTCTTCCATCACCTCATAAATCCGCTCAATTGCAGGCAGTATCCCACACCGCTCATTTCCATAATCACCGATTCTGCGCTTCCACACATCTTCTGTCATATGAGTGAAAAAATACTTGGAAAACTGCGAAAGCTCCTTCTTTGTGCAAAGTTCTTCAATGGTGGTATCAACAGAAACCGACTCAAACATCATACCTTCTCCTCTCTTATGCCTCATGATCCAGAACAATATTCTGAATCCATACCCCTTTCTTTACCAGAACAAAACCAATAATGCATTTAATAATATCTACCATCTGGCACATAAAATACAGCGGAACAATGGGGATCTGGGTATACCGGCTAAGCAGATACGCTGCCGGAATACTTGCCACCCACATAAACACACTGTCAAAGAAAAAGGTTACAACCGTCTTTCCCCCAGAACGCAGTGTAAAATAAGAAACATTCATAAATGCGTTCATTGGCATGATAAGAGCCAGAATCCGGATAAACTGAACCGCTAAGTTCTTCACCTCATCGGTTGTATTGTAAATCATCGGGAAAAGAGGTGCCACAATCGCCAGTATTGTACCCATAACAGCACAGGAAGCAACGGCAAATACGATCAGTTTCGTATCCGTCTCTCTGGCTTCTTCCATCTTTCCCGCACCTAAGAGCTGACCTACAATAATGGACACAGATATTCCAAGAGCCATATAAACCACGTTAAACACATTGCCAATGGTATTGGAAATATTTAATCCAGCCACAGCAGTCAGTCCCCTGATTGAATAGCATTGCATTAACATTGCCATTCCGCTCGCCCACAAAGCTTCGTTTACAATCAAAGGTGTACCTTTCACAAAGATTCTTCCAATCAGGCTCGCTGGTATATGCATGCTCTTATATGCACCCTCGATAAATGGAAAGCGTTTCTTATGCTTATGAGTCCAGACTATTACAATTACAGTTTCAATATATCTTGCTACAACAGTGGCGATTCCTGCTCCAACCACACCAAGAACCGGCGCTCCGAATTTACCAAAAATAAGAATATAGTTAAGAACCAGATTAACCAAAACTGCAACGATTCCTGCCTTCATGGGAATTACCGTTTCCCCACATTCACGAAGAGTGCTGGTATACGCCTGCTCAATGGCAAAGGGCAAGAGTCCCAGCATCATAACAAACATATATTTACGACCATTGGTCAGAGCAATCGAAATATCTCCGCTGCTTTCTTCTCCATGAAGGTACATGTAAATTAGGTTTTCTCCGTAAAAATAGAATATGACTGCAGCCACAGCTGAGAGAAACAGGCAGAACAAAAATTTAAACCGAAATGTATGCCTTACTCCGTCATGCTTCCCGCTGCCATAAAACTGAGCACCAAAGATTCCCGCACCGGAAACGATCCCGAAGATACTAACATTAAAGACAAATATCAGCTGATTTACAATTGCAACCCCGGACATCTGCCCAGTTCCCACCATTCCCACCATAATGTTGTCAAGCAGACTGACGAAATTGGTAATTCCGTTCTGAATCATAATGGGAATTGCAATGGTCAGTACCATTTTATAAAATGCTTTGTTTCCAATAAATCTTTTCATACTTTTTTCCAGTAAAAGCGTACTTTTTCTGTATTACCTCCGTTTTTGCCAGATTTATGTTCTGTTTATAAAAAATAAGTCTTCCTCGATTATAATCAATCAAAGACCCAAACGCAAGTACAACACAGAAAGAAAAAAAGCCAGGGGAATTAGAATTCCTCCGGCTTCCGATCAATCAGTTTAATGTTTTTCTTTTGCTTTCGCAAACAAACTCTGAAGAATGATAAAGAATGCAAGCAATGCCGCAATTGTAATCTTGGTCCACCAGGAAGAAAGTGTTCCCTGGAATGTAATAAAGGTTTCAATGGTTCCCTTAATCAAAACACCAAACAGGCTGCCGAATACATTGCCTACCCCTCCGGTAAGCAATGTTCCACCGATTACCGCTGACGCAATGGCTTCCATTTCAAAGCCCTTTGCCTGCTCAACGAAACCTGCGCAGGTATTTAATGCGAATAAAAAGCCTCCCAGAGAACATAAGAAACCATTGATTACATAAACAAGCAGCTTGGTCCGCCTGACATTTAATCCCATCATCAGCGCCGACTGTTCATTTCCTCCTACTGCATAAATCGTTCTTCCAAACTTTGTAAACTTTAAAAGAACAAATATACAAACCAGAACAATCAGTGCAATAATTACACTGGGATAGATAAATGAATAATTTACCATACCCTTTTTGTTCACCGTACCGCCTAAAAAGGTTAAGTTGATTTTGCTTTTTGCCCATTTTAAAAACATTTCATTTTTAATACTGATCATTTCCTGGCTGATAATAGCGGTCATACCTCTTGCAAAGAACATTCCGGCCAGCGTAACAATAAAGGGCTGAAGCTTTAAATATGCGATAAAAAATCCCTGTACCAATCCGAATACGATCCCCATAATCATAACAATCAAAAGCGCCGGAACCGCTCCCATTCCCTTAATCTCCATCATCCATGCAAGCATCATACAGGTCAGTGCGACAATGGAGCCAACCGAAATATCAATTCCTCCCGTTATCATTACCATGGTCATGCCTGCTGCAATCACGATCAGACCGGCATTGGAGATAAATAGATTTAAAAACACCTGAGGTTTGGCAAACCCTTTACTTTTGAATATAATCAGGCCAGCCGCATACATCACCAAAAAGAGAACGATGGTGATAATCAGTAAAAATACTTTTCCATCAATTTTTTCCCTCTTTTTCATTTATGCCACCTTCTTTCCTGACTTAATGTTCATCTGCAGTTTGCTTACCATGCGCTTTAATTCGGTTGACTGCAGCGCAACAATTACCACCACTACAATCGCTTTATAAACCGGAATCTGATCTGGAGAAACACCCATGGCATAAAGAGTAGTGCTCAGCGCCTGAATGGTATATGCTCCAATGACGCTTCCTAACAGTGAAAATTTTCCGCCTGCAAGGCTGTTTCCGCCTAAAGCTACCGCAAGAATGGCATCCAGCTCCAGATTCAGTCCGATGTTGTTGGCATCAGCAGAATAGATTCTGGAAGAAGCAACCAGACCGGAGATCCCGGCACAAAGACCGCAGAAAACATAAGAGAGGAAAATAATCATTGAGGACTTAATCCCCATAAGTTTTGAAGCTTTGGCATTAATACCTACCGTTTGAATATAAAGCCCCAGTGTCGTCTTTTTTAACAGAACATAGGTGAGCAGTACTACAATCAGAGCCACAAACACCGGAGTCGGAATGGGGATTCCTGGAATGCTGGAACCCAGCATTTTATAGGATTCCACTCGGATATAGGTGATCTGTCCCTTTGTGATCAGCTGCGCAATTCCCCGTCCTGCCGTAAATAAAATCAGAGTGGCCACCATGGGCTGGATCTTAAGCTTCGCAACAAGAAAACCATTAAAGCAGCCGCATAAGATACCTGCAAGAACTGCAGCCAAAACGCCCAGAATATAAGGATTCACAAATTCATTTACCGACTGCTGACCCCCTGAAAGAATAAAGCAGCACACAGCTCCTGCCACAGACATGACAGCACCTACTGAGATATCTGTACCACCGGAGGCCGCAACCACTAAGGTCATACCCACAGCTAAAATAACCAGATCGCTGGCACGGTTAATTACGTCAATGATATATCCGTATAGCACGCCGTTTTTAATCGTAACCTCAAAGAATCCCGGAGTCTTAATCAAATTGGAAAACAGAACAAGCACCAGACAGAAGAGGGGCAGAAACAAGCGGTATCCTGTCAGTCTTTTTATAAATGCCTTACCCTTATTCATCTGTTCCACCTCCTGCGATTGCCTTCATGATATGGTTCTGATCAAGTTCTTCCTCTATAAGCTCAGAAACCTTCTCCCGATCTCTCAAAACCGCCATCCGGCTGCAGGTACGGATCATCTCCTCAATTTCCGATGAGATAAACATAACAGTAACACCCTCTTTTGCCAGTTGGACCACCAGTTTCTGAATCTCAGTTTTGGTACCAACATCAATTCCTCTGGTCGGTTCATCAAGTATCAGGAAATCAGGATCAGTAAGAAGCCATCTGCCCAAAATTACCTTCTGCTGGTTTCCTCCGCTTAAACTTCTTACCGGAGTATCCAGGCTTGCTGTCTTGATCTGTAACAGCTTCACATATTTGTTTGCAAGCTCTTCCTGTTCTTTGCTCCCAATGGGATGAAACATGCCTCTCTTGGCCTGGAGAGCGAGAATCAAATTCTCTCTTACCGATAAATCTGCGACAATTCCTTCCTCTTTCCGGTTCTCCGGCAGATATGCCATACCGGCCATCATGGCATCGCGAGGGGTATGGAGAACTACCGTCTTTCCACTCACCTTCAGTTCACCGCTGTCCGGTTTATCTGCTCCGTAAAGACTTCTTGCAAGTTCCGAACGTCCTGATCCCAAAAGTCCTGACAGCCCGATCACTTCTCCCTTGCGAATCTGTAAATCATATGGTTTTATGGTTCCCTGCCTGCCGATACCCTTGGCATCAATGACTGGCTCACTAGATTTTCCAGCAGTCTTCCCTACTTTTTTAATGGCCTCCAGATCATCAAAATCTTTTCCCATCATCTTGGCCACCAGCTGTACTCTGGGAAGCTTTTCTGTTTCATACTCGCCTACCAGACCGCCATTTCGAAGTACCGTTATCTTATCGCAGACCTCATAAACCTGCTCCAGAAAATGGGTAACAAAGATGATTCCGACTCCGTCTGCTTTCAGACGCCTCATTAACCGGAACAGCTTTTCTACCTCATTATCATCTAAGGAGGAGGTGGGTTCATCTAGAATCAGAACCTTTGCTGACATATCCACAGCTCTTGCTATGGCAATCATTTGTTGCAGTGCAATGGAGTAATTTTCCAGTGCCTTTGTCACATCAATATTCATATCAAGTTTGGAAAGGAGCTCAGTCGCTTTCCGGTTCATGGTCTTCCAGTCAATCAGACCTGCCCGCTTTGGTTCCCTTCCAATAAACAGGTTCTCAGCCACTGATAAATTAGGGCAGAGATTTACTTCCTGATATACGGTACTGATCCCATGTTCCTGGGCTTCCTGAGGAGAATGGTTGATAATCGTCTGGCTCCCGACTTCAATTTTAATCTCACCTGATTCAAATTCCTCTACCCCGGTCAAAACCTTTATGAGCGTTGATTTACCTGCTCCGTTTTCTCCCATGAGCGCATGGATCTCCCCGCTTCTTAAGGTAAAATCCACATGGTCTAAGGCACGTACCCCGGGAAATGTCTTTGATATGTTTTTCATGCTCAATACTATCTCATTGGGCATAATATCCCTCCTTTTTCTCCACTTTTTCTGCTTTTCACTGCATGTCAGGAGATTAAAAAAGGTGCCTGGAGGAGGACTGTCCCCGTCCTCCATTCCCTGCACCTGTTTCTCTGGCTATCATTCTGCTTTCAGCGCCTTAGTCCCAACCAATTAGTACTGTCTCTTTGGTTTTTCAGCTGCTGCTGTATCTGCCGGGAATACGCCTTCCTTTACATATGCAATCTTATCAACTTTTTCGCCCTTCTCAAGCTTCTGAATGATCTCAGCTACACGAGGACCGTGAAGAGGATTACACTCTACGGAAACATTCATATCTCCTGCGATCATGGAGTCAAATGCTGCAGCAACTGCATCAAAGGAAATGATGGTAATGTCGCCCTTTGGTCCGCAAGTCTTTCCTGCAGCCTTGATTGCATCAATCGCACCAAATGCCATGTTGTCGTTCTCAGCAATTACAACATTAATATCTTTATAGGTCTTTAAGAAGGATTCCATAACTTCCTGACCCTTTGCCTGTGTGAATTCACCAGTCTGACGCTCTAACATCTTCCACTTCGGGTGATCTTTCATCTTCTCTTCTACGCCGTTGGTACGTCCGATCTGTGCGGAAGAACCGATGGTACCCTGAAGAGTAACGATATTGATATCACTATCTGCCTTGTTATTCTTCTTTAAATAGTCATCAAGCCAAGCTACTGCATCATAACCTTCCTGAAGGAAGTTGGAGCCAACCCATGCGGTATATAAGGAATCATCAGATACATTGATCATACGGTCAACGATGATAACTGGAATGCCTGCGTCCTTAGCTTCCTGTAATACGGTATCCCATCCAGTTTCTGTAACTGGTGCGATAACGATATAATCAACATCCTGCTGAATAAAGTTACGAACTGCCTTTAACTGATTTTCCTGTTTCTGCTGTGCATCATCAAAAATCAGTTTGTAACCATTTGCTTCTGTAAACGTTGTCTTCATAGATTGGGTATTGGCTGTTCTCCAGTCAGACTCTGCACCAACCTGAGAAAATCCTACTACGATTTCTTTCTTCTCCGCAGCTGCCGCTGTGGTTGTAGGCGCCTCCGTTTTTGCTGCTGTTGTCTCCGCTTTTGTTTCAGTAGCCGCAGGTGCTGCTGTAGTTGCTGCTGTCTGTGCTCCGCTACAACCAGATAAAATCATTGCGGTTGTCATAACCGCAGCTGTCAAAAAGCTTAAAACTCTTTTCTTCATATCCGTTCCCTCCAATAAGAATCATTTACTATTAAGTAACTACATGTATCATAGACTCATCCCTCTGATTTCTCAATACAATATCTTTTGCAAAGGGTTGAGTTTCTTACGTCATTTCCCTGTATTCCAAAAATTAGTTGATTTTTTTCGGATAAAAGTTGATTTTTTTATTTATTTCCCCATCGTACTGCCGGAATTCTCACCGTAACAGCAGTTCCAACTCCGTACTCACTTTTAATGGTGAGTCCATATGTCTCACCAAAATTCAACCGGATCCGCTCCGCCACATTGGCAATTCCAAAACCTTCTCCTACATGAAAAACTTCTTTACTGCCGTCGGCGATCTGGTGCTCCATCTTACTTACATCTTCCGGCTTCATTCCGATTCCGTTATCCTCCACCTTTAAAAGAATATCTTCCTCTTCCTGCCAGCCACTGATCCGTAAGAATCCTTTTTTTCTGCAGTTTTTTATTCCGTGGTAAAGTGCATTCTCCACAATGGGCTGCAGGGTAAGCTTCAATATGGAATAATCCCGGATCTGTTCTTCAAAATCAATCTCATAATCCATAATGTCCTCGTAGCGAAAATGCTGGATTAAAAGATAGCTTTTTATATGCTCTGCTTCTTCTTTTATTGTAATGAAGTCTCGCCCGTTATTCAAACCGATTCTTAGGAAAGAAGACAGTGCAGTAATCATCTCCACCACCTCCTGATGCTGCTTTCCCTCGGCCAGCCATACAATGGTATCTAACGTGTTATAAAGAAAATGGGGATTAATCTGTGCCTGAAGAAGCTTTAGTTCCGTCTTTCTCTTTAATTCCTGTTCTTCCTTAATATGCCGAATCAGTTCTCCAATGCGGAACACCATCTGATCATACTGTTCCCCCAACACCTTAATCTCTCTGATGTTGCTTTTTGGTGCGCTGACTTCTAAATTTCCATCTGCCAGCTTCATTGTGTATTCACACAGCTCCTCAATTGGTTTCGTAATTCTTTTTCCAAAAGAAGAAAAGGAAGCGATCAAAAATACGATGAGATAGAAAGCAACCACGATACAAAGAGCGATCACCTGTCTGGTCTGGGTGTCAAGCTTCTGGCGCACAGATTCTAGTGTCCTTGTCTCATTATAGATATAATCTGACATGGATTCCTGGATTAAATCCGTTATCGCATAGATATCCTGATCAAGCCGCGCCATATTCCGGTCATAATCGCCAATAATATTACTGGTCTGAATATCCTCAATTCGTTTCTCCAGCATACCAATCAAAACTACGATTCCATCCAATCCTTTTTTGCTGGTTTCCTGAGGAGTGGAATCTTTCAGTTCCAAAAACATCTTTCTGGAATTTTCCAGGTCCTCATACGGATTTAAAGATTCAAAGGTATCGGCTCCGATTACAATACGGTACATTTTATGATCAATATTTGATTTGAAATCAAAATTAAATTCCGTTGCCATGGTTAAGTTGCGTATACTTTGACGATACTGCTGATTCTGCCATTCCATGGTATAGAGCAATATCCCAATCATAATGATGACTGGGATAAATACGATTGCCTGCATAGTTTTTATTTTCGTCTTAATTGAATCACTTTTGTACTTCATTATCTCCCCCTGACCGAAATGCCTTCGGTGTGATTCCGTGAATCTTCTTAAATAAGTAACTGAAATAATGGGGATCCTTATATCCCACCTGATAGCCGATCTCCGAAGTCCTAAGATCTGTTTTCATCAGTAATTCCCTGGCTGCGTCCATGCGTACCTTTGTCAAATACTCCACGAATGTGATTTCCATCTCCTGGCTGAATATGGTGCTGAAGTGATTGGGGCTGATATTCACCGCAGACGCCACCGCATTTAAGGAGATGTCTTCATCCTGATAATGAGCCGCAATATAATCCACCGCCTTTTCAAGAACCAGCCGGTACTTTTTCTGAGAACAGGTGGTTCGATAACCAATGGCCTTTGTAAGTATTTCCCTGGTATACTTCACTGCAGACTCCATGGAGTTCACGCAGGGCTGGAGAGTCTTCGCATCCCCAAACTCCTTTAAAACCTGTTCTGGTTCAAATCCAAGCTGAGACACAAACCCTATGACTGCTAAATAGACATCCATCAGTATGTACTGTCTGAATATCAGCGAATTAATATTATTCCCACAGGCTTCCATATATTCCTCAACAAAATACTTCACCTCAGGAATTGATCCGTTCTTTAAAAAGTTAGGGATAATATCCCGGCTTAACTTGGTGATATCAATTCCTTCCAGGCTGATGCTTCCCGTATCATTATGAATCCGAACGGCTGCCTCTGCAGTTAAAATCTGATTGCGGTCCAGCATAAAACGGCAGGCATAAGCCCTGCTTGCTGCTTTAAAAGAAGTTCGGATCTCACTGAGCCGGCACACCGGGGCTCCCGTTCCTCCAAAATACTCCATCTCAGGAAAGGACTCCGCCAACCGTATCAGCAGCTCCGAATAATATGCCACTTTGCGCTCCATATCGGATTCTTCTCCCATAATCAGAAAGCCATACCCCTCTGACAGCCGGTTAAATCCGATAATATCGGCTCTTCCCTCCAGTTCTTCCTTAAGCCTCTTATCAAAGAGTACATTCTCATCCGAATATTGCTCCTGGCTCTCCGCTCCCTTAACCTGAAACAAAATAAGATTGTACATGGGTGCAGATAAAGAGAGATTATGCTCCTGCCCATTTTTAAGCAGCTCAGGAAGGCTCAGTTTTCCTGATACGATGATATCAAATAACCGATCTCTGTCCATCTGCTTTCTTTCTTCCTGCTGCTTTAAAAACTCCTGTTTATATCCCTTCTCACTTTTCTCCTGCATGATGGTTTCACTCATTCGTTCCAACGCTTCCAAAAGCTGGCTGCTGCTCACCGGCTTTAAAAGATAATCCGAGGCTCCGATCTTAATCGCCCGTTTGGCATACTCAAAATCATCGTATCCGCTGAAAAACATGATATGTATCTCCGGCAACGCCTGTTTCGCCATCTCCGCCAGTTCCAGTCCATCCATAAAAGGCATCCGGATATCCGTAAGCAGTATGTCCGGTTTCGATTTTAATATCATGGGATAAGCCAGCTCCCCATCTGGCGCTTCCCCAGCAAATTCAAACCCGTATTTTTCCCAGGCAATTCCATTCTTAATTCCCTCACGGACGATTTTTTCATCCTCAGCAAGAAATATCTTAACCATGTCTGATTCCCCCTGTCAGCCGCATTTCTATGATTCGATTATATAAAATCCTCTATGGAAATATAAGAGAATAATTTCCGCCCCTTCATTTACATTCGTAAAAAAACATACCTCTCTCCATATAGTACCACAAAAAAAGAGATTCGTAACTCCCGGTTTTTCAGGAATTACAAATCTCTTTTTAAGCCCTTATTTTACATCACTCCAAAGGTTCTTATTGCCGTAATGTTCATCTAACGCACTGCTGAACCAACGTCCATTTAAAATATTTTTTATCATTTTATCCTTGATCTCGGCAGATACACTGGTATCCTGATCCATGGCTTTCATGATGTCCTCATATGTAGTGGTTACATCTTTCTCTTCCACAACTGCATCAGTTCCAGCTGCATCAAACACCATGGATCCCTTTTTATCCGGTGTCCAGCTATTCCATGCTGACAGCCCTTCCCCGTTGGGATCCCCTGATTTTAAGAAGTTTGCCAGATAACTGTTGTACTGCTTTGCCATGGCCTGATAGCCTGCCTTACCAAATGCATCAGGGAAAAACTCAAGGTAATTGTGCTTTGCAGAAAGCATGGGCACGAAGATGCCATGGAAGGCACCATAATCTCCCAAGTCTCTGATTGAAGACTGTTCACTGCCGTAATTAACCTGGCAGATGTAAATGTCCGACTGATAGTGATCAGACATCTTCTTTGCACTTTCCTGAGCATTAAAAATCCGATACATATCACTGCCATATTTGCTGGCAAATGCTTTGGCTGCCTTAATCTCATCCTCTGAATAGCCTGCCATGTCATCGCTCTTAAAATAGCCATCTCCCAGACAGAACATAGAGAACTCAGAACTTCCGGTCAGCATCATAAGAGGAACGCTGTTATAATCAGCGGTATCAAAACCATTTTTAGGAATCACCACCCCATCCTCATAAAGATGAGGGAATACACTCATACGGATTGCTGCATTTCCCATAAGAGGAATCAGCCGTTCCGAAGAAATGGAATAAAGATATTCCTTTACATCAGCTGCATCTGTCATCAGCCACTGATAGGCGGCGGCTTCATCTGCTGCCTTTTTATCCTCAACAGCAAGCGGTGCTAACGCTTTGGCAATCTTTTTCGCACTCAAATCTTCTGATGCTGTGGTCATACCTCCGCTGAATGCGATGGCTTTTTGGAATTTTCCCTTAAACTGAGGACTGATCAGCATTGCCATTACATCACGACCACCCGCCGAGAAACCGGATATGGTTATATTGCCCGAATCCCCGCCGAATTCTTCAATGTTTCCCTTTACCCAGTCAAGGGCATAGGCAATGTCAAGCATAGCAAAGTTTCCAGTTCCATTCGCTCCGGCGGTTAATGCCGGCAGGCAGTTAAAACCGAAAAGCCCAAGGCGGTAATCCACAGATACATAAACGCAGTTATCATTCTTTACCAGATCCGCTCCGGGAATTTCCCCTGCCTTTCCGGTCTGATTATTGCCTCCATGAATAAATACAAGCACGGGAAGCTTTTTACTTCCCTCTTTTGCATATACATCAAGCTTCAAGCAGTCCTCGCTTCCCTTTACCTCAGTGCCGGATAGCTGGATTGCAGGCTGTGATGCTTTGGTACAGTTTAATTCTTCCGTCCAGGCTGCCGGTTCCGCCGGTGCCTGCCACCTTAATTCACCCACCGGCGCCTTTACGTATGGAATTCCGTACCAGGTCAGGAGCTCCCCTTCCTGTACCCCTTTTACTGGGCCGTACGCTGTAGAAACCACTGTGGCCCCGTCTTTTGTATCGCCTGGCGCAGCGGATACCGCTGCTGCCGTAGTTTCGGCTGTTGTCTGCAAAGCAGTTGTTTCTGTTTTTGCCGGACTGCCGCAGCCTGCTGCCATAACCGCTACCATTAAAACAAGACCCGCTGCCAAACCTCTTTTTTTCATATTAATAACTCCCCAGTTATATTAATCTAATACTTCTCCATTGGTTTCAATTACATTCTTATACCAGTCAAAGGACTTTTTCTTCTTTCTGGATAAATCTCCGGTCCCGTCATCGTATTTTTCAACATAGATGAAACCGTAACGTTTCGCCATCTCTCCTGTGGAAGCACTGACCAGATCAATGCAACCCCATGGCGTATAACCCATTAAATCCACGCCATCAGCAACTGCCTCGCCCATCTGCTCGATATGCTTCTTTAAATAGCTGATTCTGTAATCATCCTGAATGCTTCCGTCTTCTTCTTTCTTATCGTAAGCACCCAGACCGTTTTCCACAACCATGAGCGGAATCCACTTGATTCCAGATATGGGTTCTTTGCTCCGCCCATTAAATTACCAGAAGTTTTTTCAAGCTCCGGATCAGCGGATGCACAGTTGGACATATAATAGCTGAATGTATAATAATCCACGCATCCCTCTTTGATAATCTCTAAATCCCCTGGTTCCATCTTAATCTCAAGACCATTATCTTTAAAATAACGATCCATGAATTTGGGATACTCACCACGCACCTGAACATCTCCGCAGAACTGATTTAAGATCTGGTTTCTTTTTTGAGCTTCCAGAATATCATCTGGATTACAGGTCATTGGATAAGTAGTAATGTGGCAGATCATACAGCCGATTTTGCAGTCAGGATCAATCTCATGTCCTGCCTTCACAGCCAGCGCACTGGCAACAAACTGATGATGCAAACCCTGGAAGCGGAGCTGTGGATTATCAACCTGATTGGTGAAATCCGTAGTTCCCTCATTTAAAATACCAAGGGAAAGAAAACTTCCCATAGGCATTGCTCCAGCATTGATCTCATTAAAAGTCAGCCAGTACTTCACCTTTCCTTTATAACGCTTAAAAAGTGTCTCAGCATAGTTCAAAAATAAATCAACGCATTCTCTGGAGGACCATCCATTGTATTTTTCAGTCAGTGCAAATGGCATCTCATAATGAGAGATGGTAATGAGAGGCTCAATATTATGGCTTCTGCATTCATCAATTACACGGTCGTAGAAAGCAAGTCCTTCTTCGTTTGGAGTTTCCTCCATGCCTGTAGGAAAAATCCTGGTCCAGGCAATGGAGAAACGAAATACTTTAAATCCAATCTCTGCAAACAGGGCAATATCTTCTTTATAGTGATGATAAAAATCAATCGCTTCATAGCTTGGGTAGAAGGTGTCAGGCTCTAAGGTCCTTGTGATCCGCTTGGATCTTGTATGGGAACCTCCGGTACATACATCGGAAGTTGAGATACCCTTACCATCTACATTCCAGGCACCCTCACACTGGTTGGCTGCTACTGCGCCTCCCCACAAAAAGTTATCAGAAAATGCAGACATCTTACACCTCTTTCAATAATCAGACAATTGTTAATAAAGTTTCACCTGTCTTCACCTGTTTTTTATCGGTGGTTTTCAGGCTGACGAAGTTTACCATATTGGATACCAGCACTGGAGTGGTAACAGCAAAACCGGCTTCCTTAATCTTATTCATATCAAATTCCAGAAGCAGACTGCCTTTTTTCACTTTGTCACCAGCCTTGCAGTGAAGTGTGAATCCTTCTCCTCCAAGCTGAACGGTATCAAGGCCTACATGAATCAATATTTCCACTCCGGTATCTGTGGTAATTCCTACTGCATGCTTTGAATCAACGACTGCACTGATGATTCCATCAGCAGGAGCATATACTTTACCTTCAGTAGGAATAATTGCTAAGCCTTCTCCTAAAACTCCACCGGAAAATACTGCATCCTCTACCTGACTGAGCGGAATTACATCTCCGCTTAATGGGCTTGCCAGTTCAATTGTATCTACCAGTGTCCTCTTCTCCGGAACAGGAATTTCAACAACTTCTTCTGGTGATTCTTCTTTTACTTCCGGCTTATAAAGAACTAAGGTCATAACAAATGAAACAACCAATGATATAACAAGAGTTACCACACCGTTTAATAAGTTCCCAAATCCTGTTCCGCCAATCATCTGAATTAAAGATAATCCGGATGGAGATCCTCCCATGGAATAAGCTACCAGATGCATGATTCCTGCATAAAGACCAGCGACACCAGCGCCGATTACAGCAGCGATCATTGGAGTCTTATATTTTAATGTAACACCATACATAGCGGGTTCTGTTACACCAGCTATAATTGCAGAAATGCCTGAAGCAGATGCTGTAGATTTTGCATCTTTGTCTTTCGTGCGTACTGCAACTGCTAAAGACGCACCGCCCTGTGCTAAGTTAGAACAGAACATGGTAATAATTAAGATTGCATCAAATCCCAAACTGGAAAGACCGGTTAATGCAATTGGAATTAATGCATAATGCATACCTGTCATTACGATAAACGGCATACC
>JAQSYE010000304.1 GCA_029256305.1 Lacrimispora sp.
GTAGTAATGGACACCTGCTTCGGCTGCATCAGAGCAATTAAGGAACACAAGTTTAACAGCTGTTTTGGAATAGACGGAGCGATCCGCAAAATCTCCATGGTAGCCTCCCTGGCGTTCCTTCTGGTACTTGACCAAATCGTACACCTAAATCTAATTGGCTTTATTCCGGAAGCAATCCGGTCTTATCTGCCAATTAATGCAATTGGAGTGGCTGAGTTCTTCGGTCTTCTATACATAGCATATGAAGTGGTAAGTATTTTAAAAAATATGACATTATGTGGACTACCCGTAAAACACATATGGGAAGCCATAAAGAAATTCTTATCACAGTATACCGACGAGCTTCCCGACCGCACCTAAAACCTTACCCAATATACCGCCTCGTGACATTTCCCTCCCTTTCCTCATATTATAAATAGAAAGGGACAAGGTGACATCTATGGTAAAAAGCGAATCGACCAAAGACATGATGAACGTAGAACTACTTGGAATACAGGAAAATCTAAAAAATTCCGATTATACAGAAATTGAACGTTTCCGGGAATCCTTTGATGCAGATGACATGGGATTCTCGGGAAGAAGGGAGGGGATTTAAGTGGAAATAAACAAACTTTTAACCCCATATAACTACAGTAACGGCGAACTTGGCCGTATTAAATATATCGTCATTCATTATGTAGGAGCGCTGGGAGGGGCAGAGGCAAACTGCAAATACTATGCTTCCCAGTATGTTGGCGCCAGCGCCCACTACTTTGTAGGCTTTTCCGGAGAGATCTGGCAGTCCGTAGAGGACAAAAACATCGCCTGGCACTGCGGAGCCAAGACTTATATCCACCCGGAATGCCGCAACAGCAACAGTATCGGCATAGAACTATGCGTCAGAAACAAAGGAAGTCAGTCTGACACAAGCAGAGACTGGTATTTTGAAGATGCGACAGTGGCCTCAGCAAAAGAACTGACCAGACAGCTGATGGAACAATATACAATCAGTGAAGATCACGTAATCAGGCACTACGACGTGACCGGTAAGATCTGCCCCAATCCTTACGTATATAATCACACTAATCATACCTGGGAAGATTTTAAAGACTCTCTCGTATCTGCGGCGGAAGTAAAGTCTGGTTGGGTGGAAGACGATAACGGATGGAGGTTCTATTTGGGAAATACAGGAGATTATGTGAAAAATGACTGGTATCAGGATGGAGATACCTGGTACTGGTTTGATGAAGCCGGATATATGGCGAAAGACACCTGGAAAACCGGAAATGACGGAAAATGGTATTATTTAGACACTGCCGGTAAAATGGCAAAAGATCAGTGGGTCATCTGGAAAGGAGAACTTTACCGGTTAACGGCTGACGGCAGTATGTATGAAGGGGAGTTGCATCTTAAGTCAGACAAAAACGGCGCACTTCAAATCTTATAAGAAACAGGCGGGATCTCGTGAAATAAGATCCCGCCAAACCAAAAAATCCCATTCAGAGGGTTAGACTGAACGGGATAAATATCGTTTATGAATTAAGCCATAGCGTTAACAGCTTTAGTTATTCTGGATACTTTTCTGGAAGCGTTATTTTTATGATATACGCCTTTGGTAGCAGCCTTGTCGATCTCTGTAATAGTATTTAATAATGTTGCCTGTGCAGCAGCCTTATCACCGGCAGTAATAGCAGCTTCCACTTTCTTAATGGATGTTTTCACTTTGGATCTGATCGCTTTGTTTCTAGCAGCCTTAGTTTCGTTAACTAAGATTCTTTTTTTTGCAGATTTAATGTCTGGACACGGACAGTTCAATGTAAACATACTTTTATATTTTAGCTAATTTCAGAACATATGTCAATACATAATTCCTGCTTTTTTGCAGAAAATACCTTAGAAATGCTGGAAAGGAGGAAGAAATGGAAAACACATTTGAAGTGCGCACAGACCTTGCAGTGGAAGAAAAAGAAAGTTTCCCCGGTGACGGCGGAGAAATATCAGGAGTATCATTGCGGGAATGGCACCGGTCTGACAGCCGGATTAAAATGACAGAGGTAAAAATTCTTGATGAAAAAGGGTCCAAAGCCATGGGGAAACCCATTGGAACCTATATCACCCTGGAGGCAGACCAGCTGTCTTTAAAAGACGAAGATTATCACAGAGAGGTGTCTGAGGAACTCTCTGCCCAAATTTCCAAGCTGCTTGAGGGAAAGGATTTCAGAAAACCGAATTTTCACGTATTAGTTGCAGGACTTGGAAACGCTTCTGTAACTCCGGATTCCCTGGGTCCGAGAGTTCTTAATAATCTTCAGGTTACCAGACATTTAAAAGTTCAATATGGAGAAGAATTCTGGCAGGGAAAAACAATGCCTGTGATCAGTGGGATTGCACCGGGCGTTATGGCACAGACTGGAATGGAAACAGCAGAAATTTTAAAAGGAATCATTAAAGAAACAAAGCCGGATCTCATCATTGCAATTGATGCTCTGGCCGCAAGAAGCGTAAAACGTCTTGGGACAACCATACAGCTTACAGATACCGGAATTCATCCCGGCTCCGGAGTGGGAAACCACCGCCACAGCTTAACAGAAGAAAGCTTAGGGGTACCGGTTATGGCTATCGGCGTACCCACAGTCGTAGGCGCAGCAGCGATTGTTCACGATACAGTGACCACCTTAATCCGGGCATTGTCAGAAAATATGGAAACCAAAGGAATGGGAGATTTTATGGAAAATCTTAATTCCGATGAGCAGTATGATCTCATAAAGGAACTTTTAGAGCCAGAATTCGGTCCCCTTTATGTGACCCCCCCAGATATTGACGAAACCGTGAAACAATTGAGCTTTACCATCTCAGAGGGAATCCACATGACCTTTTTGGGACAGGAAGTTTCGTAGTAAACAGCCACCTTTCTGCATAGTATATTATGAATCAAGAATGCAGGAAGGCGGCTATGAAACAGAGCGGTGAAAGATTAAACAGAATAATAAAAAAAATAATGATTACAGTGAGCCTGATTCTGGCCGTTTTTTTGAGTCTGAAAGAAGCTTCCCAGGCAGCAGGCCGACTGGATATAAAAGATATACAAAACTGGATCGGAGAAGGCGTTGCAGAAAGCGCCTCCATAATCTGGCGCTATCAGTATCCTGCTTCTGTCTGGGACCAGGAGGGGGAAGGCGGGAAATCGCTGTATCAGGAAAAATCACTTGGCAGTCTTTTTTGTGGTTTCTTCTTCAGCCATTCCCCCTTATCCCGGTATACGGGTAAAAGCAACACAGCAGCTGACTATTATGGAGAAAATGACCCAGCCTACAGAAATTATTTAGAAAGCGGAAAATTTTACGAGGAACACAGTTTTCTTCTCTATGATGGAGGAGAAGAGAGTGGAGAAGATGGAAGCGTAAATGCCGGGACACATAAGATTCAGCAAGACACACCGGAAAGCAAGGCAGCAGCAGAAGCGCCTAAACCCGAGGGGAACAAAGAACCACAGCAGCCCGTGACTGCCAATGGGGAAAAGAATTTTGCCATGACCTGCGCATCAAGCAGTATCTGGCCGATTGTGGGAACTACCTACCGGAAGGAGCAGTTGGCGGACTACGATTATATGATGAAGCATTTTTACAGTGTTCATACCTCAACGACTGCAGGTCGGGATTTAATGAAATCCGATCAGTTTCTTTCAGAGAAATTCACTCTGGAAGGAGGAAATGACAAGCCCCAGATATTAATCTACCACACCCATTCCCAGGAAGAATATTCCGATTTTGGGCCTGCAAATAAAGAAGCCACTGTAGTCGGAATCGGAACTTATTTAACCCAGCTCTTAACAGCAAAGGGCTACAATGTCATCCATGATACTACCGTTTATGACTTACAAAACGGAAAACTGGACAGAAACAAAGCATATACCTACGCTCTTGACGGCATTACAAGAATTCTTCAGGATAATCCGTCTATCGAGGTGATTCTGGATGTTCACCGGGATGGAGTAAACAGTGATTTGCATATGGTCAATAAGGTAAATGGAAAAGTGACAGCTCCCGTTATGTTTTTTAACGGAGTCAGCCAGACTCCGGAAGGCCCCATTGAATATCTTCCGAATCCATACAGAGAGAAGAATCTTGCTTTCAGCTTTCAGTTGCAGTTGGATAGCGCGGCTTATTTTCCTGGGTTCACCCGCAAGATTTACATAAAAGGACTTCGCTACAATCAGCATTTAAGAGCCAGGTCTGCTTTAATTGAAGTTGGTGCCCAGACCAATTCCTATCAGGAAGCATTAAATGCCATGGAACCCCTTTCGGAGGTATTGGATATGGTCCTAAAAGGAAATTAGCAAAGAACATATTGGTAACTAAAAAGCTGGAAGCCTGTTTTATTATCAGGTTTATCCAGCTTTGAGTCTTTGGTATCTATCATAGTTATTGGCCAGCCCCTTGCATTGGGGTGGTTGTTTCTTTCCTGCTATTCCAATACATAATTACTGTATTTGTAAGCGAACATAGTAATATGATTAAGGTGATTCAACGCTTTCCCGGTGGACAACCGGTAATTTTAATGGTATATTTGAAGACACCAGAAACATCAGAAAAGAGGATTATATTTTATGGCAGCTGCCCAGCAGAATAGAATACGTAATTTTTGCATT
>JAQSYE010000088.1 GCA_029256305.1 Lacrimispora sp.
TATAGCAAGTTGCAAATCATCTGTCAATAGTGCCGAATTAAAAATAAAAGAAAGGAGATAAATCTATAAAAACCAAATAAATGCCTAAAATAAGAAGATTATACGTGGAATATTAGTGGAAAAGCACTATAGATTTTTCTGGATCCTATTGACAAGCTGTTTGGAATCATGTATGATAATGAATGTAACAAAAGTTTTGTGTCGGAACAAATATCTCAAATTGGTGGGTGGGAAAAATGACAAAACATTCAGAAGCGGCGTATCAGGATGAAAAACTGTTTACTGCCAGCAAAATTATAAAAACGTTTGGTCTCAATTCTGTTTTAAAAGGAATTGATATAAGCGTAGGGGAAGGTGAAGTGCTGGCGCTGATCGGGGGAAACGGAGCCGGAAAAAGTACTTTGATGAAAATAATTATGGGCATCTATCAGCCTGATGAAGGGACTGTTTCCGTCGCCGGAGAGAAGATGACTATTTTTAAACCTAGTGCGTCTCTGGCAAAAGGTATTTACATGGTACCTCAGGAGCCGATGCTGTTTCCCAATATGACAGTAGAGGAGAATATCCTGATGGGCTTTTGTGAAAAGCCGGGGATTCTTAAAAAAAGACTGAAAGAAGTCATGGAGGAAATCAAGTGGGACCTGGATCTTGGAAGAAAAGCGATGAGCTTATCCATAGCAGAGCAGCAGTTGGTGGAACTTTTAAGAGGACTGATGAGACAGGCAAGGGTTCTAATCTTGGACGAACCGACCAGTGCACTCACATTTGATGAAGTAGAAAGTCTTTTTAAGATCGTGGAAGACTTAAAGAAAAAAGGAATTGGTATGATTTATATCACCCACCGTCTGACAGAAGTATTCCAGATTGCAACTCATGTGGCAATCATGAGAGACGGCGTTATTACGCTGAAGGGGAAAGTTTCTGAATTCACCAGGGAAATGCTGGTTAAGGGGCTGCTCCCGGCTGACTGTAAGGAGGCTGAACGACAGGAGACAGAGGAACTGGATTATACCGGACTGGTGCCCGTATTTGAGTTGAGAAATTTTTCAGGTTATGGATTTCGGGATATCAATCTGAATGTCTATCCCGGGGAAATCCTGGGCGTGGCCGGAGTGGTTGGTGCAGGCCGTACTGAATTGGCGATAACCGTGTTTGGCAAGGACAAGGTGCTTTCGGGAACGGCTGTTTTGGCTGGGAAGGATGTGACCGGTCTTTCAACCAGGAATATATTAAAGGCTGGTATTAACTATGTTCCTGAGGATCGTCGTCTGAATGGAATGTTTGGAATCAGTGATGTGGCGGCAAACATGACCTCTTCTCTTATTACTGGGAAATCTATGGGAAAGATATTTGTTAACAGAAAGACAGAATATGCAATCACTAACAGATACGTTGATGATTTCAGGATTAAGATAACAGGACAGGATCAGACTGCAGGCAGCTTATCCGGCGGAAATCAGCAGAAAATTGTCATTGGAAGGTCATTGGCAACCAATCCAAGACTGGTAATTCTTGATGAACCCACAAGAGGTATTGATGCAGCGGCCCGAAAGGATGTATACGGGATTATTCATAAACTCAAAAAACTGGGGGTAGCTGTAATGCTGATTTCTTCGGATATGGAAGAAATCGTAGAATTGTCAGACCGGGCTGTCGTAGTGTATCAGGGGCGAATCAGAGGGGAACTGAAAAAGCATGAAATTACCCAGTCCGGACTGATGGCAGCATCCTTTGGTGTGGGTGAAGGAAAGCAGGTGGAAGGATGAAAAACATTTTGAAAAACCGGGAAGTTAACAGCTTTTTATTCCTGGCAGGACTGATTTTTCTGGTTGGACTGATTAATCAAAGCTTCTGGAAACCGGAAACCATTATCAATTGTTTTAATGACAGTGTTGTATTTACTTTACTTTCGGCAGGAATTGCATTTGTTATCCTGACAGGTGAAATCGATGTATCAATTGGTGCAGTGCTGGGCCTGTCAGCTGCTGTGGGAGCTACACTGCTTCGTGATGGTTACGGAATTGTGGCGGCTTTGCCTGCAGCAATTATCGTGGGAGCGCTGGTCGGACTGATCAATGGAATCGGAGTGGCAGTCTTAAACATACCCTCTTTAATCTTTACACTGGGTGTTAATGGAGTTGTCAGGGGCATTGTTTATGTATACACAAAGGGCGCATGGGTAGAAAATCTGCCAGCAAATTACACCATTTTGTCAAATCGTTTTTTAGTTGGCAATGTTACATATTTTTATGGAGCAGCACTTGTAATTGTGATCATTGGACATTTGATTCTTACGAAAACCAGAAAAGGAAAATATTTTGTGGCAGTGGGAGATAATGCCGCGGGAGCTACACTGGTAGGGATACCGGCTGATAAAACCAAGATTATAGCATATGTGCTGTGCGGAGTGTTTGCATCAATGGCAGGGATGATTTATGCTTCCAGAATTGGATTTATCACTCCGACCGCAGGTAACGGATATGAGATGAAAGCAATAGCTGCGTGTGTATTAGGGGGCTTAAGCCTGACTGGCGGTATTGGAAGTCTGGCGGGCGCATCCATCGGTGCAGTCATCATGTCTTCCATTAGCAGAATCCTTGTTTTTTTAGGATTTTCATCCGATTACGACAATACGATCACGGGCTTTTTGCTGTTGACGATTGTAGTAATTAATACGGCTGTTCAAAACCGCGCAGCCCTGAAAAACAGACATGAAATTTTGTCTGCCAGAACCGCTGAAAAAGGAGGAAAAAAAGCATGAGAACTTCTTTTTCTCTGAAAACGAAACAGATATGGAAGAAGTGGGAATTTATTCTGTTTCTGGTAATTGTACTTGAAATTGTAATTTTTGCAACAAAAAACAGTAAATTTTTAATGCCGAGAGTGTTGTTTGGCAGCATGAATGATATTATTTCCATCTGCATCATTTCTCTGTTTGTAACCTTTGTAATGATCACGGGAGGAATTGATATTCAGGCAGGATCCATTGTTGGATTGTCATCCATTATACTTGGCGTTGCCTGGCAGGATGGGGGAGTTAATATCTGGGCAGCTTCTTTTCTTGCAATGGCAGCAGCAGGAGTGTGTGGAGGAATTTCAGGTTTTTTTATTGCATACTGCGGAGTTCAGCCTATGGTAGTCACTTTGGGCGGAAGCTTCCTTTATACAGGAATTGGGCTTCTGGTTTCAAAACTGTCTGCAACAGAAAGCTATAAAGGAATTAACGGGTTTCCCGAAAGTTTTCTTAAGCTGTCCAAATTCAAACTGTTTGGAGTTATCCCCAGTCAGGTCATTATTTTTTTGATTCTTGCGGTTCTGGCATACATCCTTTTGCATAAAACCCGCTACGGCAGGCAGGTGTTTTTAGTTGGAGTCAATCAAAATGCAGCAGAATACTCGGGAATCCACACAAAGCTGATTATCATGAGTACATACGTGCTTTCAGCGGTCAGTGCGTCCGTAGCAGGGATTATTCTGACTTCTTATTTAGGGACAGCCAAAAGTGATATCGGAGCAACACTGACGTTACCCATCATTACAGCGGTCGTGCTTGGCGGAACATTAAGTACAGGCGGGAAGGGCAGCGTCCTTGGAACGGCGCTTGCGGCAATTGCCATTGGTACATTAAGATTTGGCTTGCCTCTATGCTTTAAGGTGAGTCAGCAGTATCTTGATATACCGGTTGGAATTCTATTATTGGTAATCATAATTGGTCGTGCTGTGTTTGGCCGTCCTGAGTTAAGAACTTATCTTATGAAAATGAAATGGAACGGGAAGGGTAATTAGAGGGTTACGCCTCATTTAAAAAGAGTTATATAAAAGAAGGAGGATTTTCTTATGAGAAAGGCAATCACATTAGTAATGGCAGGAATGCTGGCAGTAACTGCAATGACGGGGTGCAGCAAATCCGGAGGGGCAACTGAGGCAGCAGCAACAAAAGCCGCTGATATCAAAACAGAGGCAGCCAAAGACAGTGGTAAGGCTTCCGATATCACCGGAAAGACGGTGGTATTCATACCCAAACTAACAGGTAATGCATTCTTTGAATCAGCAGGAAAAGGGGCTCAGAAATACGGAAAAGATTGGGGAATAAATGTAGATTACCAGGGAAGCCCCAATGCGGCTGTGGCGGATCAGGTTTCGGTAATTAATAATGCAGTGGCAAGCGGGGTGGATGCAATCTGTGTTTCATCTGTAGATGCAACCGGACTTGATTCGGCACTTAAGGAAGCGTCAGCGGCAGGAGTGACTGTAGTTACCTGGGATTCAGACGTATCAAATACAGCCCGAACCCTGATGGTGTCCCAGGGTACTCCGGATATACTTGGAAAGATGCTGGTTGATATGGGAGCAGATTCTCTCACAAAGAGAGGAAAGGATATTAAAGCTGATAAGATTAAATATTGCTGGCATTATTCCCAAGCAACCGTTGCCGATCAGAATTCCTGGCAGGCAGCAGGAGAAGCATTTATCAAAAAAAATTATCCAAACTGGGTAAATGTAGCACCTGATAATTACTATTCGGAGCAGGATGCAGAAAAAGCTGTTTCCATTGGCGCATCTATTCTGGAGGCCAATCCGGACATCGATTTAATCATCTGCAATGACTCTACAGCGCTTCCGGGTCAGTGCAAGGCGGCTCAGAACAAAGGGCTTACCAAAAAGGAGGTCACAATCACTGGTTTCGCTTCCCCTATGTCCATCAAGGATTACTGCAATGCAGGAATCATCGAACAGTGGGGACTTTGGGATTGCCAGGTTCAAGGTGCAATCGGCAGCTACTTAGCAGCATACATAGCTGCAGGAAATCAGTTGAAGGTAGGCGATAAGCTGGACATTCCAAAAATCGGGACTGTAGAAGTATTACCAAATGACTGCCTGGTAGATGGGGCAACTACCGGTGATGTGAACAACGGAGTTGTTCTTCTTCCGGAACGGACCGTCTTTAACAAAGATAATATGAACAATTATGATTTCTAATTACCTGTCCTGTGATGAGGCAAAATGAATAAAACGAATAGGAGAAAATAAAAATGGCAGATCTTGATGGCGTAAAAGTTGCACACAATTATTATACAGAGGTTCCCTTTGGAAATAATAAGCCGTTTCATGTAAAAGGGGCAAATAATTTAGACTGGGGTATGAAAAAGCAT
Organism: Lacrimispora sp.; assembly: GCA_029256305.1. Lineage (GTDB taxonomy): Bacteria > Bacillota > Clostridia > Lachnospirales > Lachnospiraceae > Lacrimispora. Next base: position 5,154 of record JAQSYE010000088.1, read on the forward strand.
CTATCGAATATCTTTGACGAAACCAGCCATAACACGGTAATGTTTGCATTTGACCACGGGTACTTTATGGGAGCTGCTGCAGGTCTGGAACGTCTTGATTTGGTTGTCCCCCAAATCCTTCCGTATGTGGATGTTTTAATGGGAACTCGAGGGGCAATCAGAAGCTGTGTACCTGCTGCAGGAAAGAAAGGCATTGCTCTTAGGACAACCTCAGGCTCCTCCATGCTTGATGAGGATCTTTCCCACGAAATTCTGGCGGTGGATATTGAAGATGCAATCCGTATGAATGCAGACTGTCTGGCGATTCAGACTTTTATCGGAGCAGATGGACAGTTGTCCAGTCTTGACAATCTTTCGAAGGCTGTTAATTTAGGAATCCGCTACAGCATTCCCACCATGGGAGTTGTAGCAGTGGGCAAGCAGATGGAGCGCACAGACCGGTTCTTTAAACTGGCTACACGAATTGTTGCGGAGCTGGGGGCAAATATCATTAAAACCTATTACTGTGAGAATTTTGAAGAAGTGGTAGCAGCCTGTCCGGTTCCCATTGTGGTAGCTGGAGGAAAGAAGCTTCCGGAGAAAGAAGCACTGGAGCTTGCTTATCTTTCCATCAGCCATGGCGCGAAAGGGGTTGATATGGGAAGAAACATATTTCAAAGTGAGAATCCGGTTGAAATGTGCGCAGCGGTGAGAAAGATTGTTCATGAAGGCTTTACTGACAAAGAAGCCTTTGAATTTTATGAAGAGATGGTACATCATTAATTTTTTAAACCACAAATCAGATTAATATGGAGAATAAAAGGCGGTACCAGTCAGATGGTGCCGCTAAATTTATGCAATTCTGCATTATTATAAAACAGATTAGTCCGAAATTAATTAAAATTTAAAGCAATAAATTGATTTCTGAAAACAGACGGATATCAAAATAGAACATGAGTTTTGAATGATGCAATTTTCAAAAAAATATCGTTCAATGTTGCATTAAAACAGTTTCTATATTAGACTAAAATAAAATGTAAAAAATTGGTTATATAGCATGATTGTGATAACCCAAGGAATTCTTTTATATCACCCCTGTATTTAATGAAACCTGTCAGTTAACAGGAGAAATGAGGTCATCATGTACGGCAAAATCATCAGAAATGATATCCGTAGAAGCAAGTTAATAACTGCTACCATTATAATCTTCATTGTATTGGCATCATTACTGACATCGCTTGCGTCAGCTCTTAGCATTGATTTAATTGGTGCCATTGATAATTTTATGCTGCAAGCCAAAACACCCCATTATATGCAAATGCACTCTGGCGAGGTTAATCTGGACCGTTTGGCGGAGTTTGCAGCTGGCCAGAAGAATGTGGAAGACTATCAGGTATCGGAATTTCTAAATATCGAGGGTGCCGAGATAGGGATAGGAGAAAATACGCTTGCTGGAAGCGTTCAGGACAATGGTCTTACCGTGCAAAACTCCGGATTTGACTTTTTAATCAGTTTAGACGGGGGAATTGCGATTCCATCAGATGGGGAAATTTATGTACCAGTTTATTACATGAGGGAAGGCATAGCACATAAGGGAGATGAAGCTACGATTTGTGGCATCCCGTTTAAAGTGGCAGGATTTATCCGGGACTCTCAGATGAATCCTGCAATGATTTCTTCAAAACGTTTTTTAGTAAGCCGGAATGATTTTGAAAAGATCAGAGAATTTGGAAGATTGGAAAATATGATTGAGTTTCGTTTTATCGACAACAGTGTTCCTGCTACGAATTTTGAAACTGCCTATATGGATGCCGGAATTGAGGCAAATGGTCCGTCCAGTATTACATATGCTCTTTTTAAAATAGCCAATGCCAGTACTGATGGAATCATGATTGCAGTATTGGTATTAGTCAGTATATTGGTCATTATTGTTACCTTCTTATGTATCCGTTTTACCCTGCTGGCCAAAATTGAAGAAGACTATAGAGAGATTGGAGTAATGAAAGCGATTGGAATGCGGGTATCAGACATAAAAAAACTCTACCTTGCAAAATATGGAGCAATTGCAGCGGCATCCTCTCTGCTTGGGTTTTTCATTTCACGGATTCTGCTTCAGCCGCTCTCAGACAATATCAGGCTCTATATGGGTAAAAGTGAAAGTGCGTTTCCTGCTTTGATGGGAGGATTGATTGGTTCAGCAATAATATTTATCGTAATCACTCTCTATGTAAATAAAGTATTATCCCGTTTCCGCAAGATATCTGCGGCTCAGGCAATTCGGTTTGGAGCGCCCCGGGAAAAATCCAAGTCATCAAATGCTTTTGTGTTAAGCAAAAATCAAATATTTTCCTGTAATACATTCCTTGGCATTAAGGATATCCTGTCAAGGAAAAAGCTTTATATCACAATGTTTCTGGTGTTAGTGGTTTCTTCGTTTATTATGGTGGTACCACAAAATATTTATAATACCATTTTATCCAGAAATTTCATGACCTATATGGGCATTGGAAGCTGCTATATGCGGATTGATATTCAGCAAACCGATGATATTCCTGAAAAAACGTCGTCAATTGCTGCTGAAATGGCTCAGGATAAAAATATCTCGAAATATACGGTTCTGACAAGTTTGCTCTTTGATATGAAGCTGGATGATGGAACTGTTAAGAGGTTGAAAGTTGAACTTGGGGATCATTCGCTATTTCCGATTCAATATTCAAAAGGCAGAGCTCCGGAATCAGAAACAGAAATAGCCTTATCAAAGTTAAACATGGATGATTTAAAGAAAAATACAGGTGATAAGATAACGCTGATTGTTGATGGACAGGAAAAGCAGTTTACGATCTGCGGAATATATTCGGATATCACAAATGGCGGGAGGACGGCAAAAGCTGTTTTCAAGAGTCAGAGAAGCGATGTATTGTGGTCGGTTATCCCCGTAGAATTTCATGATAATTCATTAACTGAAATTGAAATTGAGAAATACCGGACGTTATATCCTTTTGCCAAAGTATCAAATATTGACCAGTATATCGACCAGTCATTCGGATCTACGATTCTGGCAATCCGGAAAGTTTCCTATACTTCAATTGCAGCTTCCGTATTACTTACAATTCTGGTCACACTGCTGTTTATGAAAATGCTGGTCACTAAGGACCGTTATCCGATTGCAGTTTTAAAATCACTTGGATTTACCTGTGCTGAGATTCGGAAGCAATATGTTGTTCGTTCAATTTTTGTACTGATATTCGGAGTTGCAATCGGCACTGTGTTAGCCAATACTCTGGGTGAACTGATAGGGGTTGCATTGATTTCATCATTTGGAGCTTCCTCATTCCACTTTGAGGTAAACCCGTTATTTGCATACCTGTTTTCGCCAGTGGTAATTACGGCGTGCGTTTATACCGCTACAATATTTGGAATCTCAGACATTGACTTGTTATTAGTGTCTGATCATATAAAGGAGTAATGAATGGAGAATCTGTTGACCGGAAAAAATATAATGAAGATCTTTGGTGAAAAAGGCGAGGAAATCAAAGCGCTTGACAATGTGAGCGTATCCATATCAAAAGGCGAGTTTGCAGCGGTTATGGGGGCTTCAGGTGGGGGAAAGTCGACCCTGTTGTTTGCACTCAGCGGAATGGATGATATTACCAGTGGGTCGGTGAAATTCGATGGAATTGAATTGTCCGGACTAAATGAGAAACAGCTGGCAGATATCCGCAGAACAAAAATGGGGTTTATTTTTCAACAGCCAACCATGCTTAAAAATTTGAATTTGCTTGATAATATCATTCTGCCGGTAGCACAAAATCGTGCCGGAATGAGTGCGGTGCAGGTAAAGCAAAAAGCCAGAATGTTAATGAAAAAAACTGGAATTGATAAGCTGGAAAATCGTGATATCACCGAGGTATCAGGAGGTCAGCTGCAACGAGCGGGGATTTGCAGAGCCTTAATGTCTTCTCCTGAAATTTTGTTTGCCGATGAACCGACTGGAGCCTTAAATTCAAAGGCATCGGAAGAAATAATGGATCTGCTGTCCGAAATTAATAATGAGGGCACTGCTTTTTTACTGGTGACTCATGATGTGAAGGTGGCTGCAAGGGCAAGCAGAGTCTTATTCATGAAGGATGGAATAATTATTTCAGAAATGCAATTAGATAAGTTTAATAACCATAGTATAGGAAGTCGTGCAGACAGTATTTTGATTCATGCACAGAAAATCGGTATTTAATAATTAGCTTCCTACATTAAAAAAGAAAGTGAATGCCAAAATAAATAATTGTTGCTTTCCTTATTATATGGTAGAATGTTTCCATTGAATGAAGGAGGGATCGTTATGAAGCGACCGGAAACTGACCTCCATCTGCATCTTGATGGGTCTTTATCGATTGATGTGGTAAGACTTTTAGCAGCGCAGATTGGATATGATTTTGAAGGACAGGATATAAAGGACAGTATATCAGTGGGGGAAAACTGTGAAAGCCTTGTGGACTATCTAAAATGTTTTGATTTACCAGGGCAGCTTCTGCAGACAGAGGAAGCTCTTACACTGGCAAGTGAGGACTTAACCAGAAACCTTGCTGCTCAGGGACTTATTTACAGCGAAATCCGTTTTGCACCTCAGCTTCATATGAGAAAAGGACTTTCAAAAGAAAAGATTTTGGAAGCCGTCATAAAAGGGATGAACAGGGGGACGGAAGGCACCACCTTAAAAGCAGGCCTTTTACTCTGCTCCATGGTGAACGGATCTGATAAGGAGAATGAGGAGACGTTTGAACTGGCTTCTTCCTATCTGGGCAAGGGCGTTGTAGGAGTTGACATTGCAGGACCGGAAGGCCTTGTCCACATGGCTCATTTTGAACCTCTTTTTAAAAGAGCCGGACAGAAGAATATTCCATTTACCATACATGCAGGAGAATGCGGAGACTGTGAAAATATTATAAAAGCGGTTTCCTATGGAGCGAAAAGAATCGGACACGGCTGTGCGGCAATTCAGTCAAAATCCTGTATGGACCTCTTAAAAAAGGAAAAAATCACCTTAGAGATGTGTGTGGTCAGCAATCTTCAGACAAAAGCGGTTCCCTCTATAGAAAAGCATCCGTTAAAAGCTTTTTATGACTGGGGAATTCCGGTAACCTATAATACAGATAACATGACAGTATCGGATACGACTCTGGAAAAAGAAGCAGAACTCATTCAGAAGTATATGGGATTTACGGAAGCGGACTTAAGGCAGATGAATCGCTATGCGCTGGAAGCTGCATTTATCGGACAGGAAGACAAAGAAAAAATAATTGCTTTTTTCGACAACAATACGTATAATGTATGATAACTACGTTTAAAAATCGGTGAAAAAAAGAATGCTACAAAAAGGTGACGGTATATGGCAGATAATCCAATGATGGAGAAAAACAAGGTGACTGAATTCGAAAAAGAACATAAAGAAATGAAGAAGGTAGACATAGATCTGGAGGCGCCCGCTGATTTTACAAGTCCGCAAGCGCTTTATGACGAACTGGTTGCGAGCATAAAGAGATATCATCCCTCCGATGATATTTCCATGATAGAAAAAGCCTATCATATCGCTGCCGATGCCCATAAGGACCAGGTGCGTAAATCCGGAGAACCCTACATTATTCATCCTCTTTGTGTCGCCATCATTCTGGCTGATTTGGAGATGGATAAAGAGACCATAGCCGCAGGAATCCTCCATGATGTGGTAGAGGATACCGTTATGTCCTTAGATGAGCTGAGGGCGGAATTCGGGGAAGAGGTGGCGCTCCTGGTTGATGGAGTCACCAAGCTGACCCAGATTTCCTGGTCTATGGATAAGATGGAGATTCAGGCGGAGAATTTGAGAAAGATGTTCTTAGCCATGGCTAAGGACATTCGTGTCATTATCATTAAGCTGTCGGACCGTCTTCACAATATGCGGACGCTTCAGTACATGAGGCCTGAAAAGCAAAAAGAAAAGGCAAAGGAGACCATGGAGATCTATGCTCCCATTGCCCACCGCCTTGGTATTTCCAAAATCAAGATCGAGCTGGATGATCTGTCCTTAAAATACTTAGAGCCGGACACCTATTATGAACTGGCCGAAAAAATATCACTAAAAAAAGATGCCAGAGAATACTTTGTAAAGAGCATTGTTGAAGAGGTAGAGGAACATCTAAAGGAAGCCGGAATTGAAGCCGGTGTGGATGGCCGCGTCAAACATTTCTTCAGCATCTACAAAAAAATGGTCAATCAGAATAAAACGCTGGATCAGATCTACGACTTGTTTGCAGTGCGCATAATCGTTGACAATGTAAAGGACTGTTACGCAGCTCTTGGTGTGATCCATGAACTGTATAAGCCCATTCCCGGACGTTTCAAAGATTATATTGCCATGCCCAAACCCAACATGTACCAGTCTCTTCATACTACGCTGATCGGCAACAACGGTCAGCCCTTTGAGATTCAGATCCGTACGTATGAGATGCACCGTACTGCAGAATACGGAATTGCTGCACATTGGAAGTATAAAGAAAGCGGAAGCGGTCAGGTTGCGGCAGGCAAAGAGCAGGAGAAGCTAAGCTGGCTCCGCCAGATTTTAGAATGGCAGAAGGACATGTCCGACAACAAGGAATTCTTAAATATGGTTAAGGGTGACTTGGATTTATTTTCCGACAGTGTTTACTGCTTTACTCCGTCAGGTGATGTGAAGAATCTTCCCAGCGGTTCAACGCCCATTGATTTTGCATACTCCATACACAGTGCAGTTGGAAACAAGATGGTGGGTGCAAGAGTCAATGGAAAACTGGTGAACATTGAGTATGTCATCGGAAACGGCGACCAGGTGGAGATTATCACCTCCCAGAACAGCAAAGGCCCAAGCAGGGACTGGCTGAATGTGGTCAAAAGCACACAGGCAAAAAATAAAATCAACCAATGGTTTAAGACAGAGCTGAAAGAAGACAATATTCTCCGGGGTAAGGAGATGGTGGACCGCTACTGTAAGGCCAAAGGAATTATTTATTCTGAAATCAATAAGCCGGAATATCAGGGAAAGGTTATGAAACGCTATGCCTTCCGTGACTGGGATTCTGTTCTTGCCTCTATTGGCCATGGCGGTTTAAAAGAAGGCCAGGTCATCAATAAGATGGTGGATGAGAAGGATAAGAAATTAAAGAAGGACGTAACCGACACCACCATATTAAATGACATTGAGGACATGGGCAGCAGACTGCCGATTAAGAGACGTTCCGGCAGTGGAATTGTTGTAAAAGGAATTCACGATCTCGCGGTCCGTTTCTCCAAATGCTGTTCTCCTGTACCTGGCGATGAGATTGTGGGCTTTGTAACAAGAGGAAGAGGCATTTCCATTCACAGAACAGACTGTGTCAATGTTTTAAATCTTCCCGAAGATGAGAGAAACCGCCTGATTGATGCAGAGTGGCAGGAGTCGGAAGGGGACAGCACAAAAGAACGTTATTCTGCTGAAATCAAAATTTTTGCCAATAACAGGATCGGTATGTTTGTTGACATTTCCAAGGTATTTACTGAGAGGCAGATTGATATCACTTCCATGAATTCCAGAACCAACAAGCAGGGGAAAGCTACCATTACCATGACCTTTGAAACGCATGGCGTGGAAGAGCTTGGAAAACTGGTTGATAAACTGAGACAAATCGAAGGTGTAATTGACATTGAGAGGACTGCGGGATAACGCAGTTTTTCTCTTTTTAAACAGAAAGGTGTTGTGGACCGTGGTATATCCTGTGAAATATCTTCCACAGACAGTAAAAAGTTTAACCAGACTTACCATGCCTGTTATAGGCTTCGAAGAACGTTTTCCTTTTATGCAGATCGATAAGGACAGTTATATTGTCGGTGCGGAAATACAGTCAGGATTAAACTTTAACGTTGCGGAAGGGGTTCACTGTGTACAGATCGGAAAGTACTGCGCCCTTGCGGATAAAATTACATTTCTTGTTAATTTAAATCATAATTACAAATCCATTTTTCAGGGAAGCCCGTCCTTTATGACGATGACTGTTCCTGACAGGACCAGAAGAAAAGGCTCTGTGCTCATTGGAAATGATGTGTGGATCGGCAATGGCGCAACCATTATGAGCGGTGTTTCCATCCATAACGGCGCAGTGATCGGAGCGGAGAGCGTGGTTACAAAATCAGTGCCTGCCTATGCCATGGCAGCAGGCAATCCGGCTAAAATCATTGGATACCGGTTTGATGAGGCGCAGAGAAACGCCTTAAACCGGATTAGCTGGTGGAACTGGTCTGAGGAGAAGCTGATTGAAAATCAGAAGGAGTTTTTGCTTCCTGCAGAAGCTTTTATAGAGAAGTTTGATCAGAAAGAAGAATGGGATCAGGTAGATCCGCTGATTTCTAAAACAGACAGGAAGACGATTCTTCTGATCGCAGATTATTTAAGTTCATTTTCCCTTTGGAAGAGGATTTTAACGGAATATGCGGCGTCAGGTCCTGTGGATACCAGACTTTTTCTATATGTCAGTTCGTCTGCCGGTGAAGAAGGATATCGGGAGGTTTCGGGATTTTTAGAGAAACTGGAAGCAGGCGGAAGAGAGATGATAGTAAGAATGGGCACAATGGAAGATGATATAAGGTGTCTGTTTGCAGCGGCTGACTATTTCATTACCACAAGAAGTGAAGATAACATTCTATGGATGGAGTACGCGGATTATTATCAGGCAACGCTTTTGTATGGTACGGATTTACCGGTATTTACTACTTAGCAGACAGATCAAAGTGAGTGATTGGAACAGGAGATAAG
>JAQSYE010000305.1 GCA_029256305.1 Lacrimispora sp.
ATGCCATTCCATTCCCGTTCGTCCGGGCCGTAATCTGGCCATTATCGTTGAATCAGCTGCCGTCAATTACAGACAGAAGAAGATGGGGTACAACGCGGCTCAGGAATTATACAACCGCGTCCAGGCAAACTTATCAAGAAAACAGGATGATTGAGGTGTCTGATGACTGAAATTTTTGAAAAACTTCTTGGTGCAGCCGATAAAAACCATTTAAAAGCAGGAGAAGAGATGCGAAGGCATACATCCTTCCGGGTTGGGGGACCAGCAGCCTGCTTTGTAACTCCAGGAGATGAGAACGAACTTGCAACAGTCATAAAAATCTGTAAGCAGGAAAATTTGCCTTATTTCATATTAGGCAATGGAAGTAATCTTCTGGTGGGGGATCAGGGTTTTGATGGGGTGGTTATCTCTATGGACAGCTTTAACAGCTGTCATGTGAATCAGGAAACGGGGATGATAAAAGCCGGAGCAGGTCTTTCTCTGGCGAGAATCGCACAGGAAGCATATAGGGCATCATTGACAGGCTTTGAGTTTGCTGCCGGAATTCCGGGAACTCTGGGGGGAGCTGTAGTCATGAATGCCGGTGCATATGGTTCGGAGATGAAAGAGGTACTTCGCAGTGTAAAAGTGGTAACAGGGGATGGCGACATCAAAGAGATCCCCGCCTGCGAGCTTTCTCTGGGATACCGGACCAGCTGCATTATACCAAAGCAGTATGTGGTGCTAGAGGCGGCCATTCGCTTGAAAGAGGGCGATCCGGTTTCTATTAAGGAGCGTATGGATGAACTGGCCCGCAGAAGAAAAGAAAAACAGCCCTTGGAATTTCCAAGTGCAGGAAGCACCTTTAAACGCCCGGAAGGACACTTTGCCGGGAAGTTGATTGAAGACGCAGGGCTTCGGGGATTTTCCGTAGGAGGCGCCCAGGTTTCAGAGAAACACTGCGGATTTGTTATTAATAAAGATCAGGCAACCGCGGCAGACATTATAGCCTTATGTGAAGAGATAAAGAACAGGGTATACGAAAAAACCGGAGTGATGCTTGAGATGGAAGTAAAGACACTGGGAACGTTTTAACGGTGCAAAGGAGTATACAGTGAGGCTTGTAATTGTGACAGGCATGTCAGGTGCGGGAAAGACGCAGGCGCTCAAGATGTTGGAGGATATGGGATTCTACTGTGTGGATAATCTTCCCATACCGCTCATTGAGACGTTTGCAGAGCTGACCCTTAAAAATCCGGAAGGAATCCAGAATGCTGCTTTGGGAATTGATATCAGAAGCGGCGAGGATTTATCGGTTTTAAACAGGATCTTTGATGAATGGTCCAGAAACCGGGTGCCTTTTGAGATTCTTTTCCTGGATGCCGGAGATGAAATACTGATTAAACGGTATAAAGAAACCAGAAGAGCCCATCCTCTCGCAGCAGGCGGCAGAATCGACAGCGGAATTGAAAAAGAGCGTGGGAAGCTTGCTTTTCTTAAGGAAGAGGCTGACTATATCATCGACACCAGCAAGCTTCTCACGAAAGAACTGCGGCAGGAGCTGGAGAAGATTTTCATGAAACATGAATCTTACCGGAATCTATATATTACTGTCCTTTCATTCGGATTTAAATATGGTATTCCCTCCGATGCAGATCTGGTCTTTGATGTGAGATTTCTGCCAAATCCCTATTATGTGGAAGAACTGCGAAACAGGACAGGGGAAGAAAAAGATGTGCGGGACTATGTGATGCAGCATGGAACCGCTGATCTGTTTTTAAACAAGCTTTATGATATGCTGGAGTTTTTGCTTCCAAACTATGTTCTGGAGGGAAAGAACCAGCTGGTGATTGCCATTGGCTGTACCGGCGGAAAGCACCGTTCTGTAACCGTTGCCAAAGCGGTTTACGATAAGTTTAAGTCCAGGGCAGAGTTCGGTATTAAGATCGAACACCGGGATATTGATAAGGATAATACAGGAAAAAGGGTGGTCTAGATATGTCATTTTCTTCCAAATTAAAAGAAGAGCTTTCCCGGCAGATCAGCCCTGCACGACATTGTCAGATTGCGGAAATGGCTGCGATCATCAGCCTTTGCGGTAAGATAATCATATCGGAAGAAGATCTCTATACGATTAAAATCCACACAGAAAATGTAGCAGTTGCAAGAAAGTACTTTACATTATTGAAAAAAACATTTAATATAAGTACTGATGTCTCTATTAGAAGAAACGCCTACTTAAATAAGAACCGTACCTATACGGTGACGATTCGGGAACATGAGGACGCCATTCGGGTTCTTCATGCAACCAAACTCCTTGATGAAAACGGAGAGGTAGGAGAGAATCTAAATGTAGTAAAGAACGTTGTAATCCAGCAGTCCTGCTGCAGGAGATCGTTTATACGGGGGGCATTCCTCTCGTCAGGATCCATCAGTGATCCGGAGAAGTTCTACCATTATGAAATCGTATGTGCCACAGAAGAAAAAGCAGAACAGTTGAAATCGATTATTGCAACCTTTGAACTTGATGCAAAGATAGTGAAGAGAAAGCGTTATTTTGTTGTCTATATCAAGGAGGGAAGCCAGATTGTTGATATTTTGAACGTCATGGAGGCCCCGGTTGCTTTAATGGAACTTGAGAATATCAGGATATTAAAGGATATGCGCAACAGCGTCAACAGACAGGTCAACTGTGAGACTGCCAATATTAATAAAACGGTATCAGCTGCGGTAAAGCAGATAGAAGATATAGAATATATCAGAGATACAATCGGACTTGAAAATCTTCCGGATAATTTAATGGAGATTGCCAGAGAGAGACTGGAAAGTCCGGACGCAACATTAAAAGAGCTTGGAGAAGCTCTGGACCCTCCTGTTGGCAAATCAGGAGTGAACCACCGACTTAGAAAGCTTTGTGATTTAGCAGGGCGGCTGCGCGGGACAGGCGTGGGCAGCGGAACGGAACAGACCCGTTCAGAGGAATGAGGAGGATAATTATGGTAAGAAAAACAGTCACCGTGG
>JAQSYE010000089.1 GCA_029256305.1 Lacrimispora sp.
ACATCATCATAATCTGTCTCATCAATTTGTTTGGATGCCACATATCTGCCATCCCGGAATACCGTCAGCCGGTCTGATATCTTAAAAATCTCATCCATACGGTGAGAAATATAGATAATGGCAATCCCTTTCTTTTTCAGTTCTTCAATAATTCCAAACAATATGTGAATCTCTTCCTCGGCCAGCGCAGCAGTCGGCTCATCCATTATAATGATTCTGGCACCTATGGTGAGACATTTGGCAATTTCTGTCATCTGGGCCTCGGCGACGGAAAGATTCTTCACTTTGGTCTTTGAACTGAATTTCAGCCCCAGATGGTTTAAATTATCCTGTGCCTCCACAAACAACTTATCCCAATCCACCTTCTTATAGCGGTTTACAGGAAGCCTTCCAAGATACATATTTTCAGCAACCGATAATTCTGGCACCATATTAAATTCCTGATAGATCATGGCAATTCCTGATTTTTCTGCTTCTCTGGCAGAGTGAAATACCACCTTTTCTCCATCAATGTACATGGCACCGGATGTATAAGGCTGAGCACCTGCAATAATTTTCATCAGAGTTGATTTTCCAGCTCCGTTTTCTCCGCACAGAGCATGAACCTCACCTTCATATATTTCCAGATGAACTCCGTCAAGAGCTTTTACTCCAGGAAAAGTCTTAACGATTGATTCCAGTTTTAAAACTAACCTTCCTCCCATTTAAATTCCCCTTCCCCTCATCGGGTTTTAATATGCACATCCTGAGATCAGAATTACATTGGTATAACCTGTAAACTCACCTGTGAGAATAATTGCTTTTGCTCCCTCTGTCATTTTTTTCAATTCACTGTGAGGGATATATTCCACAGGAATTCCTGCCGGTAAAAGAGCCAGCGCTTCTTTATGTAACTCCCCACTTACTACAAGAGCTTCCTGGGCAAAAACTGCCTTTTCCGTTACCATATATTTTTCAATTTCTTCCAGTACCTCTAGATAACCCGGGCTTCCCTGTTTCCAGCCTAAATCCACCCGTTCCACCCCTTTGGGTACAGGAAGTCCGGCATCTGCGATAACAAGCATATCCATATGTCTGATCTCTGCCATAATTCTTGATAACTGCGGATGTAAAATTCCAGTCTTTAACATGACTGCTCCTCCATTTTCTGGGATTTAATAAATGCATCGATTTCTGACCGCTCCGGCATCGCCGGCGTTGTTCCGATTCTCTGCACAGAAATCGCGGCCAGCGCATTGGCAAATTTTGCTGCTTCCCATAAATCTTTTCCTTCTGCCAAAGCAGCTACAAGACCTCCGTTAAATGCGTCCCCCGCTCCGGTGGTATCGACTGCATCTACCTTATAAGCAGGAATTAATCCGCTTCTTTTTCCGGTTGCAATATATACTCCTTTGCTTCCCATGGTAATGAGCACATTTTTTACTCCCTTATTTAGAAAATAATCGGCTGCTTTCCCTGCACTCTCTTCTTCTGTTACTGGTATTCCAGATAATATTGAAGCCTCTACTTCATTGGGGGTAATCAGTTCCACCCTGCTTAAAATGCTGTCACTGACAGGCTGTACAGGGGCTGTATTTAAAATAATTTTAACTCCTTTGTCATATGCCATTTCTACCGCCTTCTTAACGGAAGAAATATTGGTTTCCAGCTGAATCAGCAGATAATCCGACTGGTCCAGAAGATCTGAAACAGATTCCACTTCCTCATCGGAAATCGTATCACAAGCGCCTAAGATCACCGCGATTTCATTCTGGCTGGTATTTTCATCTACTATGATTAATGCGGTGCCTGTCTCTGCCTGTTCACTGCAAAATACCCGTTTTGTATCCATCCCAAGTCTCTTCATGGTTCCAATGGCAAGATCAGCAAAGGTATCATTACCAACCTTCGTCACCATCGTTACGTCCGCGCCTGCCTTGTGGGCCGCTACCGCCTGGTTAAACCCTTTCCCCCCTGGTCCCATTTTAAACAGACTTCCTTTTACCGTTTCCCCTGGCACCGGCAGATGGGGACATCTTCCCATCAAATCCACAACGAAACTTCCAAATACCGTTATTTTCTTACCCATAGCTTCTCCTTTTTTCTTTATAGAAGGGCAATTCCGTTACCAGCGCCAATCCGGTCTGCTCCTGCTAAAATCATTGCCTCAGCCTCTTTCGGCGTACGAATCCCACCACTGGCCTTCACTTTCATATTTTCTCCTACCGTCTTTTTCATAAGGGCAACATCTTCTGTCACTGCCCCTCCGGTACTAAAGCCCGTGGATGTTTTGACAAACTGCGCACCCGCTTCTCTGGAAAGTTCACAGGCCTTTACAATCTCCTCCTTTGTCAAAAGGCAGTTTTCTAGAATTACTTTCACGGTTCTCCCCTGACAGGAATTAACTACGGCTCTGATATCTTCTCTGACCAAATCATAATTCTTATCTTTTAGTGCTCCGATATTGATAACCATATCCACTTCATCTGCTCCAGCTTTGACTGCCTCTGATGCCTCAAATGCTTTGGCAGAAGTCAGCATGGCTCCTAATGGGAAACCTGCTACGCAACACACAGACACGCCGCTATTCTTTAGTTCCTGCGCGGCCAGAGGTACGTGGCAGGAATTTACACAGACGGAAGCGAATCCATATTCTTTTGCCTCCTGACAATATCTCCTGATTATTTCTGCCCCGGCATCTGCCTTCAGCATTGTATGGTCAATCAAATTTGCTATGCTCATATCCATCCTCCATTTTTATGATTTGTCACATGTAACCGGTTACATGTTTGGATAAAAATAAACTGCCTTACTGCAGCTTATTTATTTTTTCTGAACCGCGAAGCACCATCTGATATGGGACAAAAACCTTGCGGCCTGAGCTTTTACTTTCCTTACGGGTCAGTTTGTCAATCAACATTTCCATTGCCTGATATCCCTGCTTCCTTGCGTCCCTGTCGATCGTTGAAAGACTATAATCGATAATTTTAAGAGACTCAATCTGATCAAAGCCAACGATGGAAATATCCCTGCCAATTTTCAGCTTATGCTCTGTTAAATACTTGAGTACCCCCAGGCTGGTCTGGTTGTTGGAAGCAAAAATAGCAGTCGGCGGATCCGCAAGTTCCAGTAATTCCTTCGTCCGCTCATAAGCCTTCATGATCTTAAAATCGCCTGATACGATATAATCCTCTCTTAGCCCAATCCCGTAATCCTTAAGAGCTGACTTATATCCCTTCAGACGGTCTTTTCCAGGCATGGAAGTGTTTGGACCCGTAATAACTGCAATCTTCCTATGTCCATTCTGAATTAAAGCCTCCACAGCCTTGTAGGCGGCATCATGGTTCTCTACAAAAACACCATCCAGACTGGAATTTCTGATGTTGCGGTCAACTAATACAACTGGAATCCCTTTGTTCTCAAATTGGATCAGCTTATCCCTGGTCACCTCATCAAGTTCCGAAACAGGCGTGATCAAAAGCCCTGACAGCCTCTGGCTTTCTGCCATCATAAGGCATTGATGTTCTCTCTCCGAAAGTTCACCAGTATCAAACAAAACGATATTGTACTGATTATTGGCAGCCCTTTCACCTATTCCGCTTATGATGCCCGAAAAAAACTCATTGGCAATATCCGGAACAATTACTCCAATACTGGAAGAATCACGGATACTGAGACTTCTGGCTATGGCATTGGGTACGTAATCTGCTTCTTCTATCACCTCTAATACTTTACGCTTTGTTTCCTCTTTCACGTATCCGGATTCATTCATTACTCTGGAAACAGTTGCGGAAGAAACGCCTGCTTTTCTTGCTATATCTCGAATGTTCATTTCAAACTCCCTATATGTAACCGGTTACATGTATAATATTAACACAAATATCAGATAAAGTAAAGCCTTTATATCTATTATTAACAATGATAATAGATATTAGATCGGTAAATTCTGATGACCTGCCATACGTAATCCGTTAACGAACCGGTGCAGGCGGCTTCCAACGCAAAATACGGACTATCAGATTCCCTCCGATAGTCCGTTTTAAACAGTGGCGCTTAGATTTCTGCCGTCAGCTTTACTGGTTTACCCCCCATAAGCTCTATACTGGTTTCATCCGGCTGGCTAAAGCCCACATATAATTCAATGCTGTTTCCGTCTTTTATATGTTCTCCATTCTCATTCACGACCATAAAAGCACACTGATCCAGCTTTATTTTTACACTCTTTTTCTCCCCGCGATTCAGCTTCACTCTCTTAAATCCACAAAGTCTTGGATGAAGGGGCGCAAATTCTGAATCTATAACCTTAATATAAATCTGAATAATCTCTTCAACAGCTCTGTCGCCGGTGTTTTCAGCTACAGCTTCGATCTCCATCTCTTCCATGCTTAAATAGGCCTCAGATACTTTTGCCTGTCCGTAGGTCAGACCGTAACCAAAGGGATACTGGGGCTTACTTTCCAAATAACGGTAGGTTCTATTTTTCATGGAATAATCTGTAAACTCGGGCAGATCGATTTCTGGATCATAAAACGTCACACATAATTTTCCAGATGGGGAATAGAGGCCGAACAGAAGCTCTGCAAAAGCCTTTCCTCCTCTTGCTCCCGGATACCATGCCTGTATAATTGCATCATAATTCTCTTTGGCAATACTTAAATCAATATCGCTGCCTGCCATCATACACAGGACAACAGGAGTATTGGTTTTAGACAGTGCCTCCATTAATTTTCTTTGAGGTTCAGGAAGCAGCAGTGATTCCTTATCACCAGAAGCATACTGGTTTCCCTGATCTCCTTCTTCCCCCTCCAACAGTTCATTCAGTCCCAGGCACAAAATAACCACATCGCTGTGCTCTGCTACAATTAATGCTTCTGAGATACGGTCATGATCAAACGCCAGATTTTCCGTCTTTGGACCGCTTATGTTACAGCCATCCGAATAAAGTACTCTGATCTCCTCCTTCGCAAACGCCTTTATTCCTTCCAGAATTGTAATGTATTCCGAAGAGGTACCATGATAATTGCCGATGAGAGCCGCCCTGCTATCTGCGTTAGGCCCAATAACTCCAATTGTTTTTACTGATTTTATATCCAGCGGAAGAATTCCGTTATTCTTTAACAGAACCATACTTTCTCTGGCAGCCCGCTCTGAAAGTTCCAGATGCTTTTTACACTCCACCTTTTCATACGGAATGGAATCAAATTCGTTATCATCAAACAGCCCTAGTAAATATCTGGTTGTAAACAGACGAGTACAGGATTCCGTAATCGCTTCCTCACTTACCAGGCCGTGTTTGTAGGCGTTTAATATATGAAGATAGGTATTACCACAGTTTAAATCACAACCGGCATTTAATGCCATGGCTGCAGATGTTTTTGCATCAGGGCTGATTAAATGACGTTCATGAAAATCACGGATTGCCCAGCAATCTGAGACATAATGACCCTCAAATTCCCATTCTCCTCTTAAAATATCCTGCATCAGTGTTTTACTTGCACAGCAGGGTTCTCCGTTCGTCCGGTTATAAGCACCCATAACAGCTTCGGATTTTCCTTCTTTTACTGCTGCTTCAAATGCAGGCAGATATGTTTCTCTTAAATCCTTTAAGGAAACTTCCGCATTAAATTCATGGCGAAGAGCTTCCGGACCTGAATGAACAGCAAAATGTTTCACACATGCCGCCGCTTTCATGGTCTCATTCTCACCCTGGAGCCCCTTTATGTAGGCAACGCCCAGCCTGCTGCTTAAATACGGATCTTCTCCGTAAGTTTCCTGTCCTCTGCCCCATCTGGGGTCCCGGAATATATTAACATTTGGTGACCAGAATGTCAGTCCTTTGTAAATATCTCTGTCATCCTGTTTTGCAAATGCATTGTATTTGGCTCTTCCTTCCTCTGCGATGACCTCTGCAATCTCGTGCACCAGTTCTTCGTCAAATGCAGCGGCCATACCAATGGCCTGGGGAAAGCTGGTAGCTGTCCCGGCTCTTGCCACACCATGAAGCGCTTCATTCCACCAGTTATAAGCTGGTATATTAAGTCTGCGTACAGGCGGTGCGTCATATCGCAACTGGCTTGCCTTCTCTTCTAATGTCATGTTTGATACTAACTGTTCCGCTCTTTTTCGCGCTTCTTTCCGATTCACGTATCTTTCCTCCTGAAAATTGATGTCTTATCCCTTTACTGCTCCCGTCGTAAGTCCGTCTACAATCTGGTTGCTGAATATACTGTAAACAACTATAGTTGGTGCAATTGCTATAATAATTGCCGCAAACATTTGTACATAGTTTGTGGAATAGGGACCTACGAAGTAAGTCAGAGTGACGGGAAGGGTCTTTTTTGCTGTGTCAGATATAAATACCATTGCTAACAGCAGCTCATTCCAGTTGCCGACAAATGTCATGATACCTGCAACAAACATCCCCACTCTGGAGAGAGGTAATCCAATTCTGATAAAACAGCCATAGATGGAACAGCCATCAATGCATGCTGCTTCAAATATCTCATTGGGCATGCTTTTAAAGAATCCTGTCATTAAAAATATCGTCATCGGAAGGGAAAATGTAATATATGGAATAATCAGTCCGATCATCTGATTCGTTAAATGCCAGTTGGAAAAGCGGACAAACAGCGGTATCAGAACGCAATGTACCGGTATCATCATTCCAATGAGGAAATACTGCATCATATACTTAAGAAAACCCAGCCTCATTCTGGCAATGGCAAATGCCGCCATAGCACCGATCAGAAGACTGATTATCAATGCGCTGGAACATACAATTACGGAATTTAAGGTCGCAACCCCCAACTGACCTTTGGTCCATGCAAAGATGTAGTTACCCACTTGAAGAACGGTGGGCGGGGTAAATGGCGAAGTCAGCACGTCCCTGTTTGATTTTAAAGAAACACTCAGCATCCAGACCAGCGGAAGTAAATAAACAAGGGCAAGTGCAATCAGGAATGCATATAAAAGCACACTGGTTACTGTGATTTTTTTCTTTATTTTCTGGTTATCTTCTATTCTCATTGTTTTCCTCCCCCCTAAGACTCATAGGTTTCTACTTTTATGCATTTATTGATGAGGAATGTGGCTAAAAGGCATAAAATGAGCAGTACTATGGAAATCGCACTGGCATAACCATATTTATAATATTTAAATCCCTGTGTATATAAATGGGTTGCAAGCACATCGGTCCGATGGTTTGGCCCACCCTGGGTCATATTATAAATCAGATCAAAGAACTTCAGAGATCCGATGCAGTTCAAAGAAAGAGTTGTTACCAGCATAGGCTTTATGAGTGGCATCGTTATAAAACGGAACGACTGCCCTTTGGAGGCACCGTCAATATAAGAAGCTTCATAGATGTCTCTTGATATTCCGCTGATCTGTGCCATATAAAGCATCATATTCTGACCCACGTACTGCCATAAAGCGACAAATCCGATTACCCACATAGGAAGAGGAATAAATCCTTTTGTATCAAACAGCCAGTTAGGTCCCTGGATACCAAAAGAACTTAAAAGATTATTAATACCTATTTTAGGATTAAAAAGAAATGCCCATAAAAGACCAAGCGCAGCTGAGGAAAGTACACAGGGAAGGTAGTAGATATTTTTAAATAAGTTCCTGCCCGCCTTAATATTGGTCAACAAAACCGCCATGAATAGACCGATAATTTGCTGGGTAATACCAGAGAATAGCATAAAAAATATGGAGTTTTTTAAAGCGATCTTCATTGTCTCGTCACTGGTGAATAAATCTATGTAATTTTTTAATCCGATAAAATCCGGTTTCGTCAGTCCTGTATAATTACACAGGGAATAGTAGATAACCTGGATAATCGGAACAAATAAAATCAGAGTAAATAAAAGGAATGCCGGCGCAATAAAAATAAAAGCCGCTTTTCTATCCTCCAATAGCCTGTTCATATGGTTGCCTCTCTTTCTATAATGAGGGTATGCAAAGGCGTTCATGCTTCGCATACCCTCATCATCCTGTCAATTATTTTTTCCGGACATTCTTGTCATAGAAATCCTGTACCTTCTGAAGTGCCTGCTCCGGGGTAGCATTTCCAAGGAATACATCTACCATGGCAGCATCAAATGTATCTCCTGCTTCTACGCTTGCCAGTGATTCGTTATAGAATCCTAATGTACCGGTTACGTTTTTTAAGATGTCATTAATATAAGCAAACTGCTTTGGAGCCTTGTCATAATCAACAGCAACCTTGGTAACCGGAATCTTGCCAGCTACTTCTGCTGTATACTTCTGAGCAGTGTCATCGGTGAACATCTTCATAAGTGCAAGGGCTGCTTCTTTATGCTTTGTAGTCGAACTCATAACAAGGTTATCTGTTTTTACGATCATACGGTTTGGATCTGAACCGCCATCAATGGCCGGGAACTGGAATATACCGCATTTATCTTCAAATTCTGGATTATTTCCGTTGATCTGAGCAATTGCCCATGATCCCTGTACCAGCATGGCTGCATCTCCATTATAGAAGTTTGCAGTTGCCTGATCGTTGGAATCTCCGGCTGCCGTATCCTGGAAATACTGGGAAAGTTCTTTTAATTTCTTTGCTGCATCTACGAAGGTTGGACTGGTCCAGTCAAGAGTACCTGCATTTACCCCTGCCAGATTATCCGGGCCGCCTTCACGGTCACAGAGATAACCGGCTATCATGGACAGACACCATGCAGTACCTGCAGAACAAGAGATTGGCGTATAACCAGCTTCTTTGATCTTTTTACATGCTGCAAGCAGTTCGTCATAGGTCTTGGGCACCTCAACTCCCGCTTTTTTAAACATATCCGTATTGTAAAATACGCAGGCAGCTGCAAAGTTTGTAGGAATTGCCATGATCTTTCCGTCATATGTAATACGTTCAAAGATACCATCTGTGAAATTACCATACCACTGTGACTCCTGGTTTTTCAAAATATCCGTTAAGTCTGCCGCTGCTCCAGAGTTTACATACTGAGTTAAATTTGGCCCCGGATTGCAAATAAATACATCAGGAGTATTGCCTGAGGTAACCAGCGCATTCAATTTAGTCGGGTATTCCTCCAGATTTGTAGTCACAACATTGCAGTAATACTTCCCCTTATACTGCTCATTAAACCGGTCAATCACCTGCTTATATCCCTTACTGATTAAATCTTCCGTAGCATTTAAATCATCCCAGAACATCCATGTTATCTGCTCTTCTTTGCCTGTTGCAGTAACAGAACCTGAAGTAGTCTCTGCGGTTGCACCCGATGATCCCACACCTCCGCTGGTATCTGTAGATACTCCGCACCCACTAAGTGACCCCAATACAAGTGCAGCTGCCAAAAACCCCGAAACAAATCTCTTTACCATACCTTTCCTCCTTAACAATCTTCAAATTATTTAAAGCGTTTATGATATGCTATAACTCTATCAGAATTCTGTCCGTTTTTCTTTATAATTATTGCCTCTCTATTGTTAATTATTGCTATTTATAATTTTTGTTCATACTTTGATTTTGAACGCAATATACATAATATGCTTTTACAATCCTTATTTTTTGTAATATTTATCTATCACAAGAATAAAACATCCTTCTTTTTGTATTTTATGTTGATATTTATAGAAGTATATTCTATAATTTTTACAAATAGCAAAAGCAATTATTCATTGTCACTAATAACGATGGGGAGGACTTACTTTGATTGAAAATCTGAAAGGAACTCATGAGACTGTAAATTACAAAGAATATACCAACATTCGACTATACGACAACACCCAGGCAGAAGATTATCCTTCTCACTGGCATACCCCGCTGGAAATCATTATGCCGCTTACTGGCAAATACACCATAGTTTTAAGCACACATGCCATAGACTTAAAGCCAGGTGATATTATTTTGATCTGCCCGGGAGTTATTCACGCTTTAAAGGCACCAAAGTCGGGACGCCGGGTTATATTTCAGGCAGAACTCCCCATGTTTCACGAAATCAAAGAGCTGGAGTCCATACTTACACTGTTAAACCCTACGTTTCTTGTTACACCAGAACTATACCCTTCCATACATGATCAGCTCTATCAGTACACGCTGGAAATTATGGAAGAATACAGAAAAGACATGCCTCTGACAGAGACAAAGATATACTCAAGACTTTTAGAGATGTTTGCTCTTATCGGGCGCAACCATACACAACAGGTCAGTTCCCTGGATATCGGCAATATTCAGCAGAAAAAATATGCAGAAAAATTCATTTATATCTGCAATTATATCAGCAGCCATTGTACGGAAGAATTGACCCTTGAGGAAGTTGCTGCTATCCTTGGATTTAGCAAATACCATTTCTCCCGTCTGTTCAAACAGTTTGCCAATATTTCTTTTTATAAATATGTAAATAAAAAGCGGATTGCCATTGCCGAAACACTGCTAATCAATCCTCAGCTGTCTGTTACTGAGGTAGCACTGCGTTCCGGCTATTCAAGCCCCTCCGCTTTTATACGTATGTTTAAAATCATCAAATCCTGCACTCCTACAGAATTTCGTCAAATGTATATACAAGATTAATTAGAAAAATTGGGCATGAAGTGGTCCAAAGACAGCAAATTGGTCAGAAGCCTTATGTACAGAAGAAGCATAAACACCCACAGTACAGCCGGTGAATCCACCGGCTGTTTGCGAACAGAGATCTTTTATATCCAAAGGCTGTTCTGTAATCTTCCCGTCTATTTCAACGGATAATGTCTGTTCATGTCCCAACAGCTTAATTTCATGAATTTTGCCAGCAGCCACTGCTCTGCTTTGCTCTTCCCATTTATTTCCTTTTCTAATTGCCGTGACCGCATGAAGCTGTCCTTCCCTTTCAGAAATAACAACTTTTACATAATGAATTTCATTATAAAAATAGAGAAGTCCAGCTTCCTCAGATCCTTTTGGCTCTGACTCCATCGTAACCCGTATATCAAAATCCCTGGATAAAAGCCGGATTCCTATAAAGGCCGGAACTGACAAATCTTCCATGGTTTCAGGAAGATAAGGGAGATACAGCCTGCTATCTATGATCTTTAAAGGCAGCTGGGCCGGATGGTCTCTTAAACCAATACAACGCATATCAATAGGTTCTTTCCACTCAATTTCCGTAGCTGGCACCAATACCTCCTGTTCATTATCCGAAGCTGATATTTCCAGGAAATCAGGCACTTTCCCCATACCCGGACTCACCACTGGCCAGCCATCTTCCCATATAACACTTGCAAGAAATGTCTCCCTGCCCAATTCTGCACATCCGTTTAAAGGTCTTGTTCCAAGCATCACCATAAACCAGTGTCCATCTGGCGTCTCAATCAAATCACCATGCCCGATACACTGCACAGGATAATTACGCCCCAGATGGCGGTGTGTCAGAATAGGATTATTGGGGCATGCTTCATAGGGACCATAAAGGCTTTGGCTTCGTGCAATCGTTACACTATGATTAAACTCGGTGCCTCCCTCGGCAAGAAGAAGATAATACATCTTGCCGATCCGGTACAGATGAGGTCCCTCTGCCCATATTGTTTCTTTCATGCTTCCATCAAACAACACAAGGGGTGTATTCACCAGCTTTTTTTTCCTTAAGTCAAGTTCCTGAATCCATATCTCGCAATCCCCGTAATAAGCCGGGTGTTCCTTGGTACGCTGCCCAACATAATAACAGGCATCCTCTTCAAAATAAAGGCTTGGATCAATTCCTGGTGCATCTGTAAGGAAAACAGGATCTGACCATGGTCCATTAGGGTCTGCGGCAGTAACATAGAAATTCCCGCCTCCAGACACATTGGTAGCAATTACATAAAACAACCCCTTCTGATACCTGATCGTCGGTGCGTAAATACCCTTGGAAACATTGGCTCCGGTAAGGCGAAGCTGCTCCTTTCGTTCCAGAACATGTCCAATTAAGGTCCAATTCTTCAGATCAGAGCTTCGAAATACAGGGATGCCTGGTGCGTATGCAAAGGTAGAATGAACCATGTAGTAGTCCTTTCCAACCCTGCATATGGATGGATCAGGATAAAATCCTTTTTGTATTGGATTCGTTATTTTTACCATGAAATCCTCCTAAACAATCACTGCAGTAAATGGCTTCACAGGAAGATCTGCTTCACTAAACAGATTCACTTCACAGTATCCCTCTTTTGCAAATCTGATTTCAACCGGTTCCTCAGTCAGTGTCTCAATGCACAGCAGCAAATCCCGTCCCAGTTTGAAGTCTTTTATTTCCCTTAAAATCCCTCCCTGATTTACGCACAGGCTTTTAATTGAATTCCCCTTCGTGTACAGATTTTCTCCTGTATGAGAAAATCTAAGACGAATCCAGTTTGCTTCCCTCTCACCACTTATAAATTCCGGTGATTCACATAAGATATCTTCCCCATAGATCAATCCCCTTGCTAACAGAGCCAGCCGCTCTCCCACTTCCTTCTTCTGTTTTGGATGAATGTCCTCATACATTCCCAGATCCATTATGGAAATCATGCCTGTTCCAGGTACGCATTTTGCCACTCGTTCCTGACTCTCTCTCACTACTGGATAATCCTGTCCCTCAATTCCCAACCATTTACCAAAAGGTGCCAGCTGAACAAAGAGAAACGGCAGTTCATCCTGCCACAAATCTCTCCAGCATCGGATAAGCGAAGAAAAAGTTTTATCATAAATTTCTCCGTGTCCAGCATCTGATTCACCCTGATACCATAAAACTCCCTTAACAGAGAACGGCACCAACTCTTTTAACATCAATTCATACAATCCGGAGGGACGGTTCTGGTGATAAGGTCCCATGGGCAGAATGGGGGCATTGGCAGTCTCAAGCAGCCACCGCTCCTGATCCTGCTCGTTCATGCCATACATCATTGCTCTCCACGCAACCTGATGAAGATAGGAGTCCTCATATTCCCAGGCTTTTCGACTGCACCGTCTTATTTCTTCCTCGTCAGCAGACTTAAGAGTTTCCTCATATTCTCTTTGAAAAACAGAAAGAGGCTCCTCATTAAGATAGTGAGACCCCATCCATGCACAGGCCGGAGTTCCTCCCCAGTTACAGCCTATAATTCCCACCGGAACGCCAATGACTGTCTGAATGGCTCTGGCGAAGGAATACCCCGGAGCAGAAAAACTCTCCCACTGAGAATCGTGTTCCTTAAACCAGTCTCCACACTCAGGTTGATCTCTCTTTTGACCCGGATAAGCAATTCTTTTGCAGTTAAACATGCGAATCATATCGTTCTGTTCCCATTTCTTAATCTCATTCCAATGGGCATCGTATCTTAGAAAATATTCCATGTTAGACTGACCGGCTGCTATGTAAATATCACCAATACAGATATCTTCAAGAACAATATCAGGTTTCTTCTTTTCATCGGAAGAGATCTTTAATTTCTGTCCGATTGCTGCTTCTTTTGCCGAAATTTCACAATAAAATTTCCCTTCTTTCACATCAGCCAATGCGCTGTCACCACAAAAACTGATTGTCAGCCTCTCTGCGCCCTCAGCTTCTCCCCATATTTTAATCGTCTTATTCCGCTGAATGATCATTCCATTTTGAAAAATTTCCGGCAATTTAATTCGTGTCATATGATACCCCCATACGCTGATCAAATATTTTCTCCAGTATATCATAGAACGCAGTGATAAAATACAAAATACTTGCGTCCTTATTATCAATATTAGCTTTCAGGCAGTTCCCATTTTCTCAAAACAAGAAAAGGCAAGGACCTGAATGATCAGGATCCTTGCCTTTTTATGTTTTGAGCTATTCCTGTACTGAAAATTATTCAGCAACAGAAATGATTTCTTTCTTGTTATAAGAACCGCAAGCTTTGCATACTCTGTGTGGCATCATAAGCTCACCGCACTTGCTGCATTTACGTTTGTCTCTTCTAGCTTTAGAAGATTTATTCTTTGGACAGATAGACATGGTTACACCTCCTTAAACTGTTTAAAAATATCCTGGATGACTGCCATTCTCGGGTCAACAGATCCATTATAGCAGTCACAAGTCTCATGATTGAGATTTGTTCCACATCTATTACAAATCCCCTTACAGTCTTCACTGCAGAGAACCTTCATAGGCAGATTCAGTATTAGTTCATCACAAACCAACTGGTCTACATCCAGACAATAACCAATAACATATGGCTGTTCTTCAAGATCCTCTTCACTCTTTTTGTCGGTTTCACTTAAATCAACCGTACGAATGACATCAAAACTCAGTTCATTACGGACAGGCTCCAGACAGCGGTCGCAGGGAATAAGTAAAGCGAGTTCCGCTCTTCCTTCCAGCTCCAATTTCTTTCCACCCAGATTCATGATACGCAGTATAACCGGTTTGGCTTCTGCTATTTCATAATCTCCGTAGGGTCCATGATAAGTCTTCATCTCTATCTCAAGTGTGTAGGTTTTCTCTTTCCCTTCAAGGGTAAACAACTCGGTTAAATTAATAAGCATATCATAGTCTCCTAATACGCACCTATGTAATTATACATATGGGCGCACTATTTGTCAACAAAATATTTCCATATTTCACATTATAAAAACTATAATGTGCCAATATTTAAGGAATTATACTAAAACTTTTGTCTCTCTTGCAATCGCAAGTTCTTCGTTGGTAGGAATAACACATACTTTTACCTTGGAATCAGGTGTGGAAATCATCATGCGTTTGCCTCTGTGGCTGTTTGCTTCTGAATCGATTTCTACTCCAAGATAGGACAAATAGGAACAGATTCCGGCGCGGATTGGCTTATCATTCTCTCCTACGCCTGCTGTAAATACGATAGCGTCCACGCCATTCATTGCTGCTGTATAAGCACCGATGTATTTTGCAACACGGTAAATATATGCTTTAATTGCAGTATCTGCCAGATGATTTCCCTCTGCCTGTGCTTTCTGAACATCACGGAAATCGCTGGAGATTCCGCCGGACATACCAAGAATACCGGATTTTTTATTTAAGATATCCAGTACTTCGTTGACAGTCTTGCCTTCTTTGTTGCAGATAAACTGAACCACAGCCGGATCAATATCACCACTTCTGGTTCCCATAATAAGACCTTCAAGAGGAGTAAGACCCATACTTGTATCTACACACTTGCCTCCGATGGAAGCAGAAATGCTTGCGCCGTTTCCTAAATGGCAAACAATTACCTTACCCTTATTAGAGTCCAGCTCGCAAAAGCCAAGTGCTTCTTTGGAAACAAAGCTGTGGCTTGTTCCATGGAAGCCGTAACGGCGAATGCTGTATTTTTCATAGTATTCCTGAGGAATCGCATAAAGAGAAGCTTCCTCTGGCATACCCATACCAAATGCAGTATCAAAAACAGCTACGTTCGGTGTTCCTGGCATAGCTGCTTCACACGCTTCAATACCCATTAAGTTTGCAGGGTTATGCAGCGGTCCTAAATCGAAACAGTCACGGATAACTTTTTTTACATCTTCATTTACAACGATGGAGTCACTGTAAATTGTACCGGCATGGAGAACACGATGTCCTACTGCGGAAATTTCACTGGTATCTTTGATTACTCCATGATCAGGATTAACCAGGGCATCCATAACCAGCTTGATTGCTACAGTGTGATTAGGCATCTCTTCTTCTAATTCGAATTTACCCTTTCCCTCTGCTTTGTGAGTCAGTTTGGATCCGTTAATACCAATTCTTTCGCATAAACCTATTGCTAAAACTCCCTCATTCTCCATATCAATTAACTGATATTTCAAGGAAGAGCTTCCGCAGTTGATAACTAAAATTTTCATAAAACTTAATTCTCCTTCGATTATTTTACAATTTCGCCGTACTGTTCTCTGCCGCAGCCTGCTGCGTTGGATTCATCCGTATCAATGTGCATAGCCAGAGCATAGGATTCGTTTACACGTACAACTACATCTCCGAAAACAAGACTTCTGCCATTTGTTTCAATTTTTACAGAAACGATTTCGCCGTTTTCAACACCCAGCTTTTGTGCATCTGCAGGCGTTGCGTGAATATGACGCTTTGCTGCAACTACGCCCTCTGTGATATCAATTTCACCAGCTGGTCCAACAATCTTGCATGGGCCGCTGCCCGCGATATCTCCGGATTCTCTTACTGGTGCGGCGATTCCTACAGAACGGGCATCCGTCAGGGAAAGCTCAATCTGAGTAGATTTTCTGACCGGTCCTAAAATGGAAACTCCTTTGAACTCACCTTTTGATCCCACAACAGTAACTCTCTCCTCGCAAGCAAACTGTCCTGGCTGAGATAATTCTTTCTTCTTGGTTAATTCATATCCCTGTCCAAATAAAATCTCAAGATGTTCCTGAGATAAATGTACATGACGAGCTGATGTCTCAACGATAAAATTCATACTTATCTATTCTCCTGTTCTAATTGATCAATGCTTCTTCTTGATTCTCACTCTATTCTATGAGCATTCCCGAAAATTTTCAAGTGTTGTGACAAAATAATTTGCATTTTTTGCGAAACAATAGCATAATATAGGTTGAAATAAAGAAAAAGGACGTTTTTTATGATAAAAGAAAATAAATTACATGCTGTGGGCATCATCGCTGAATACAATCCCTTTCACAATGGACACGCTTACCACATCAGAAAAGCGAAAGAACTTGCCGATGCAGCATATGCTGTCGTAGTCATGAGCGGAGATTTTGTACAGCGAGGGGCCCCTGCCATATATGATAAGTATACAAGAACAACCATGGCACTTTCCTGCGGAGCCGATTTAGTGCTGGAGATTCCGTCCGTTTTCGCCTCCGGCAGCGCAGAAGATTTCGCCGCCTGCTCAGTGGCGCTATTAAACGGTCTGGGGGCAGTTGACACCGTGTGTTTTGGCAGTGAAAGTGGGGATATGGAAAAGCTTTCCGCTATTGCTACTATTCTCGCCAATGAACCAGCTGTTTATTCAGAAGAGCTGCGCAATCAGCTGAAAAAGGGGGTCACCTTTCCGCAGGCAAGAAATACCGCTCTTGTTACCAGTGGGGCTGTTAATGAAGAAGACGCTTCAATTCTGGCCTCCCCCAATAACATTTTAGGAATCGAATATTTAAAAGCGATTTACAGACAGAATGCCTCTTTAACGCCTTTGACCATTGCCAGAGACGGAAGTGGCTATCACGATCCACAGCTTACGCCAGAGCGTTTTTGCTCTGCAACTGGACTCAGAAAGGCCTTAAGGGAGTCAGAGGATCGTTTCAATGAGGGAAACTCAGTCTTCGATTATGTACCGGATCCGGTAAAATTAAAGATACTGGAAAGCAAACCACTTTACTGCGATGATTTCAGTCTCCTTTTAAATTCTGCTCTGCTCCGGCTCTCTATGGAAGGAATCCCATTCCAGAATTTTGCCGATGTATCGGAGGAACTGGCGGCAAGAATAACAAAACAGCTTCCTGATTATCATTCTTATGAAGAAAAGATCAATCGTTTAAAAACCAGGCAATACACCTATACAAGAATCAGTCGTGCTTTGCTCCATATCCTGTTAGGAACAACAGACCAGCTGGCAGCTGACAGCAGACTGGCAGGATATGCTCCTTATGCCAGAATTCTGGGATTTAAAAAAGAATCAGTATCCCTGATGGGGGAAATAAAAAAGAGAGGGAGCATCCCTCTCATAGCCAAAACTGCCGGTTCAGAAACCCTTTTAACGGGAGCAGCTACCGCTATGCTCCGGCATGATTTCTATTGTTCTCACATTTATCAGACTGTATTACAGGCAAAATATGATATAAAAGTCAAAAATGAATACACACAATCCGTCGTCATATTATGACGGCGGATTGATGAATTCACTGATATTATCTTTATATAGAAGAAATCGGGATTTGGGAACCACAACTCCCTGCTTCCAAAGGTCAAGTAACTCATCAAAAGTTACAAACTTTGCATCGACAACTTCCTCTGCCTGTAACTTCACGTCCTTCATGGTAATATTCTGCCTTGTGATATAAGTATCCACAAACCGTTCCCTCAGTCTAATGCTGTGAATCAGCTTTAAGTCCTCTTTTTCTGCATGAATTCCGGCTTCTTCCAAAAGTTCTCTTAGCGCACCTTCTTTTGTCGTCTCTCCTGCAAGAACCGATCCACCTGTACACTCCCACATTAAACCATAAGGCTTATCCGGGTGCCGTCTGGTCAGAAGAATCTGATTCTTGTGATTTACGGTCCAGATGTCAGCGATCAGATGATAGTCCCCTTTTTCCAGCGAAACTCCCCGGACATGAGTCCTTCCTGTTTCCACTCTGTTTTCATCGTAGATATCCCAAAGCTCCATAAGCCGC
Source organism: Lacrimispora sp. (assembly GCA_029256305.1). Taxonomy (GTDB): domain Bacteria; phylum Bacillota; class Clostridia; order Lachnospirales; family Lachnospiraceae; genus Lacrimispora. The sequence continues at coordinate 18,278 of JAQSYE010000089.1, forward strand.
TCCCCTGTCTGACGTGTCAACAGTTAAATTTAGAAGTTCGCTCCATTCCAACCCCAGTGCTCTGCTTCTTCGTATTTAATATAGATCTTATCTTGGGCAATTCCAAGTATTTCTTTAAATATCCTGGAAATCTCAGCAGTTAAATGGTCCAAATCCCGGTCAGAAGCATGCCCGAAAATTTTAACTTCTATAAAAGCAATCTTCGTATTGTTCTTTCCTTTAAAATAGAGCGAATAGTTATCTTCAAAACCAACCATCAGCCAGCTTTCTGACTTACCAGGAATCAGACTGATTGCCTGACCAAGTTTATCCTTTATCAGTTCTTTCTCTTCCTCAGATAACGCAACATTCACTTTCGAATTAATAAAAGGCATGAATTCTCCTCCTTTCATTATTGCTTTCATCATAACACATGTGACAGCATATTTCACTCATTATTTTATATTAGTTTGCTCTTTATAAAACAAATCATAAAGAGTCAGATTTCCATGAAGAAATTCGATAATTTCATCAATTTGACTACGATTGTTTTTCTTTTCACCCTGTTTTACAGCCCTAATTAATATATTCTTGGGGGTGTGTTCCATATCAATAAATTCCAGAATCTGGGTTCTGTATCCCTGATTCTCTAAAATCTCTGCTCTCAGTGCATCCGTATAGAGTGCTGCCATACGTTCCTTTATGAGACCATACTGCAAGACAGGGGCAATCAGACTGTTCTCTATCTGTTTATTCAGTTCATGTTGACAGCAAGGCACCGATAAGATCACAGACGCTCCCCATGAAACTGCTTTTGCAAGGGCATAATCAGTGGCTGTATCACAGGCATGAAGAGTGACAACCATATCCACCTGATCGACACCCTCATAAGAAGCAATATCACCGTGATAGAATCTCAATTTCTCATACCCATAGCTTTCACTTAACCGGTTGCAGTTGTCAATCACCGTCTGCTTCAAATCAAGACCGATAATGCGGATTGAATACCCCTTTTGCACATGAAGATAATAATACATGGCAAATGTTAAATAAGACTTTCCGCAGCCGAAATCAATGATTACATTTTCTCTGTCTTTGTGGAGTCTTGGAAGTATATCTTCAATAAATTCCAGGAAACGGTTAATCTGACGAAATTTGTCGTATCTGGATTTAACGACAGTTCCATCTTCCGTCATGACTCCCAAATCAACGAGGAACGGAATGGGCGCCCCTTCTTTTAATATATAGTTTTTTTGTCTGTTATGATCCGTGACTGCAGGAAAAGTTGTGATTTTTTGCGGGATACGCTTTATCTTAATGTCTGGAATCCCCTTTTTACTGATCAGAATTCTGACCTGTCCTTTCGCAGACTCCAGTTCCAACTGTCGAAATGCTCCATCCAGTAAATCCGCCGCATAGTCTGCAAATTCTTCGTTAGACAGATTTTTATGAAATGCCTGGTTTCCTATTAATTCCTCCGCCTGAAACAGCAACAATTCTTTCTGTTTCAGAGGACGAATCTTTACTTTAGACATTCCCTGCTTCTCAACCGGATTGCTGATGATAATACGGACCAGCAATTCATCAACATACTCTTTAAGCACTTCCGTCAGTTTTGCTTTTTCAATCTGCTCCATGGTTAATTCTTAAAACTGTGTATAGGCGCAGGAATTCTTCCTCCACGGCTAATAAACTTTTCACAGGAATACTTATTGACCGGCATAACGGGAGCGTATCCTAAGAGACCGCCAAATTCAACCATTTCGCCAACAGACTTGCCGATTACCGGAATAATACGAACCGCAGTTGTCTTCTGATTTATCATACCGATTGCGGATTCATCGGCAATGACTCCAGATATGGTGGAGGCAGGTGTATCTCCAGGAATGGCAATCATGTCCAGACCAACGGAACAGACACAAGTCATTGCTTCCAGCTTTTCAAGATTCAGAGCACCCATGGCAACTGCATCAATCATTCCCTGATCTTCACTGACAGGAATAAATGCACCGCTTAAACCACCGACATAGGATGAAGCCATGACGCCTCCCTTTTTCACCTGATCATTAAGCAAAGCCAACGCAGCCGTAGTACCTGGGGCACCAACGCGTTCCAGGCCAATCTCTTCTAAGATCTCAGCTACGCTGTCACCGATTGCAGGGGTGGGGGCCAGAGACAGGTCTATGATACCAAATGGAATGTTAAGTCTCTTAGATGCCTCCTGGGCAACAAGCTGTCCGACTCGGGTAATCTTAAATGCAGTTTTCTTAATGGTCTCGCAAAGAACTTCAAAATCTTTTCCTCTTGCGGTTTCGATTGCCCGCTTTACCACTCCAGGTCCGCTGACGCCGACATTAATGATGGCATCTGCTTCTGTCACACCATGGAATGCACCTGCCATAAAAGGGTTATCATCCGGCGCATTGCAGAAGATTACCAGTTTTGCACAGCCAAGAGAATCATTATCTTTGGTCTCCTCTGCTGTTTGCAGAACGATTTTACCCATTAGTGCAACTGCATCCATATTGATCCCTGTCTTTGTAGAACCTACATTCACGGAACTACAAACCCGGTCTGTACATGCAAGAGCTTTTGGTATGGAGCAGATCAAATTTTTATCTGCAGTTGTCATTCCCTTGCTGACCAATGCAGAATATCCGCCGATAAAATTGACGCCTACTTCCTTTGCTGCGCGATCAAGTGTCTGGGCAATGGTAACAAAATCCTCCGGCGTTTTGCATGAGGAAGCTCCTATCATTGCAATGGGGGTTACTGAAATTCGTTTATTGACAATTGGAATAGCAAAATCTCTCTCAATTTCTTTACCAACAGATACCAAATTTTTTGCAACTGTGGTGATCTTGTTATAAATCTTTTCATTCACCGATTTTAAGTCACTGTCGCAGCAGTCAAGGAGACTGATACCCATGGTGATGGTGCGCACATCCAGCATTTCCTGCTCGATCATCTTATTGGTCTCGTTTACTTCAAACATATTCAACATATAGAAAACCCATCCTTTTCTTAAGCATTACTGCGGTAATCAGATCCGATGCATCTTTGTAAAAATTTCTTCTCTCTGGCATTTTACCTTCACACCAATCTCGTCTCCAATTTGTTCCAGTTCATCCGCAAGCTCTCCAAAAGACTTCGCCGCTTCATTGATATCAACAATCATCATCATATTAAAATATCCCTGTACAATGGTCTGGGAAATATCCAATATGTTTACCTGGTTGTTTGCCAGATAAGTACAAATCTTCGCTATAATCCCCACTGTGTCTTTGCCAACTACTGTAATAATCGTCTTATTCATCATGCATCTCCTCTTTATATAGTGATAATTTCCGACATCTGATCCCGTTTTGCAACGGCTATTGAAAAATCAGATGCCTTAAATGGATTATCTCCCTCTGAGATTTCAAGCTTTACGGTTTCATAAGCAAGTTCTTCGTAATTATTTTCCTTGCTTAAATGACCAAGCAGAATCTTTTTTAAGTTCTCGTGAAGAATGCAGCACAGCAGACGTCCTGCATTTTCATTGGATAAATGACCATGATCTCCCAATATCCTCCGTTTTAAATAATAAGGATAAGGTCCTGCCTGAAGCATATTCACATCATGGTTGGATTCCAAAAGAACAGCATCTAACCCCTGTAGATGCTCGATGATATATTGATTGTAATGGCCCATATCCGTCGCCACAGCAACCGACTTATGTTCATGCTGAATCCGGTA
>JAQSYE010000306.1 GCA_029256305.1 Lacrimispora sp.
TCTGTATGAGGAACTGAAAGAAAAAAGGAGATACTAACATGCTTATACTTGCCCCCTCAATCTTAGCGGCAGACTTTAAAAATCTTGGACAACAGGTGATTGATACAGCAAATGCAGGAGCCCAGTATATTCATCTTGATGTGATGGATGGAGCTTTTGTGCCAAGCATTTCTTTTGGAATGCCGGTTATTGGCAGCCTTAGAAACTGCACGGACCGCATATTTGACGTTCATATGATGGTGGAGGAGCCGGGACGCTATATTTTAAATATCAAAGCGGCTGGTGCAGATTTAATCTGCGTTCACGCGGAGGCATGCAGGCATTTAGACAGAACGGTAAATCAGATTAAAGAAGCCGGTCTAAAAGCAGCTGTTGCTTTAAATCCCGCTACGCCGTTGTCTGTGCTTGACTGTATTTTACCGGAGCTTGATATGGTACTGATTATGACGGTGAACCCAGGATTTGGCGGACAGAAGTTTATTCCTTACACACTGGAAAAGATCCGGGAACTGCGGGCTATTATGAAACAGCGCGTACTGGATATTGATATTCAGGTTGACGGCGGCGTTACCTGTGATAATGTGAGAGAACTGATTGAAGCAGGTGCCAATGTTTTTGTAGCAGGATCTGCTGTATTCAAAGGTGACGCGGCAGCCAATACCAGAAAGTTTTTAGAAATTTTTGAGGAATATGAAAGGTGAAAGATCGAGCGGGATTAATCGTTACGGGAGGAACCATTGATTTTGACTTTGCCAGAGCTTTTCTGGCAAATCAAAGCTTTGATAAGATCATCGCAGTAGACGGAGGACTTACGGCCCTGTCACAGTTGAATTTAAAACCGGATGCGGTTGTGGGTGATTTTGATACGGTGGAGGAATCGGTTCTTTCAGAATACCGGAACTTTTCAGGAGAGATTACATGGGACATACACAAGCCGGAAAAAGATGAGACTGATACGGAATTGGCTCTTTCAACAGCTATGAAATTAGGGTGCAAAGAGCTTGTTCTTCTGGGAGCAACCGGGGGCAGGCTTGATCACTTCATGGGTAATCTTCATCTGCTTTACTACTGTTTAAAACAGGGAATGAATGCTTCGATTGTGGATTCGAAAAACCGTATTACGGTGTTAGAAAAAGGAAGAGTATTTGAAGTGGAAAGAATGTGGGGAAATTATATCTCATTTCTTCCTCTGAGCATGGATGTTAAGGGAATTACCCTTACCGGATTTAAATACCCTCTTACCCAAAAAGATATTTCCATAGGGACTAGCCTTTGTATCAGCAATGAACTGACCGGGGCGTCCGGTTCGATTGAATTTGATTCGGGAGTCCTGATTTGCGTGGAATCCCATGATTAAACTGGCATGGTTTAATAAGTAAAAACTGGATATTTATATCATTCCACTTGCGTGCTAAGATTAGAACAGTAAAAGCAGCAAGGGAGGAATCATCCATGAATCAAACAAATAGAAGTATTCACAAAGTTTCACTGACCGGACTTTTTGCAGCCATGTCTTATGTGGTTTTCACGTTTCTTCAGTTTAAAATCACGCTTCCGGGAGGAGATGCCACTTCCATACATTTAGGCAATGCCGTCTGCGTGCTGGGTGCACTGCTTCTGGGCGGATTATATGGCGGTCTGGGCGGGGCCATCGGGATGACAATTGGTGATTTATTTGATCCGGTTTATATGATTTATGCTCCGAAAACATTTGCTTTAAAATTGTGTATCGGATTGATCACAGGATTGGTTGCCCACCGGTTTGGAAAAATTAATGAATCCAATGACAGCAGGCACATTCTTAAGTGGACCATATTGGCGGCATCTGCGGGACTTTTATTTAATGTAATTTTTGATCCTGTGGTGGGATATTTTTACAAGCTCCTTATTCTTGGAAAACCGGCCGCAGATCTGGCTTTGATCTATAACGTTGCTTCCACCTCCATCAATGCGGTAACTTCGGGGATTGTATCTGTTCTGATTTATATGCCCCTTAGGAATGCACTTGTGCGATCCGGATTATTTTCCAGAATATCTTAGGAGTTCTTATGACAAAAGAAAGTAAACAGAAAAAAATTGCGGCTATTCACGACCTTTCAGGCTATGGCCGCTGCTCATTAACAGTGGCTATGCCGATTATATCTGCATTAAAGGTGCAGTGCTGCCCGGTTCCAACTTCCATATTATCCAATCACACCGGTTTTCCAACCTGTTTTTTCGATGACTACACGGATAAGATGCCTATGTATTTGGAACAGTGGAAAAAATTGAATCTTGATTTTGACGGGATTTTCACGGGGTTTTTAGGTTCCGAAGCACAGATTGATATTGTTGCTGATATGATACGAAATTTTAAAACAGCAAAAACTGTTGTTATCATTGATCCCATTATGGGAGACAACGGGAAGGCCTACCAGACCTATACAAAAGAGATGTGCAGTCGCATGAAAACACTGGTGGAATCCGGTGATATTGTGACTCCCAACCTGACAGAAGCCTGTATCCTTACCGGAAGGCAGTACCGCCAGGCCGGCTGGACCAGAAAAGAGCTGGCTGATATGGCGCGGGAAATAATAAGTATGGGACCCCACTCGGCAGTAATTACCGGAGTGCGAGAAGGTAGCTTTGTAACCAATGTGGTAGCAGAGAAGGGCTCTGAGGTAAAGTATCTTAGGTCTCTAAAAGCGGGAAACGACAGGCCCGGTACCGGAGACGTATTTGCCAGCATCATAGCAGCCCAGGCTGTCAAAGGTGTGCCTTTGCTGGAAAATGTAAAAAAAGCAGCTCATTTTGTAAAACAGAGTATTCTTGTTTCAGATGAGCTTAACGTACCAATAGAGAATGGTGTTTGTTTTGAAGAGATCCTGTCTTTGCTAATTCGTCAGTAAAATTAGAAGAGAGATGGGGAATTTTAGGAAAAGGGCTTTTCTTTGCCCTTTTTTTGTAGTATAATCAACGGCAGATTATTATGCGGATTAGATTCGCAGAAAAT
>JAQSYE010000090.1 GCA_029256305.1 Lacrimispora sp.
AAAATGAGGATTGTGGAAGAACGCCTGATGAATGCAGTGGTATGTGTCAGCGGCAGTTCTCCCGCCTATGTATATATGTTTATAGAGGCACTGGCTGACAGCGCCGTTAAGTACGGTCTTCCTCGCGATGCGGCGTATGAGATGGCAGCCCAGGCTGTGGCAGGCAGTGCCAGAATGGTGCTTGAAACAGGGGAGCACCCGGGAGCACTTAAAGACAAAGTATGCTCTCCGGGAGGAACTACTATTGCGGGAGTTTCTGCGTTAGAGGAATATGGCTTTCGCAATGCGGTGATAAAGGCATCAGACGCCTGCTTTAAGAAATGTGAGAAGATATAGACAAAGGATAGGGAAAGGAGAAGCTAGTCATGGATCAGCTTCCGGTAAAACGATTAGACAGAACCCTGAAATACCAGGGGAGCATTTTGAAGATTTACGAAGATACCGTGGACGCAAACGGACATCTGGCACACTGGGATTTCATTCATCATAATGGGGCAGCAGCAGTGGTTCCGGTTACTAAAGACGGAACAATTCTTATGGTCAGACAGTACCGCAATGCACTGGACCGGTATACGTTAGAAGTGCCTGCGGGAGCACTGGATTTTCCTGAGGAGCCAAAGATTGACTGTGCCCACAGAGAGTTGGAGGAGGAGACCGGGTATAAGACAGAAAAAGAGAAGATGGAATTTCTCATAAGAGTCAACACCACGGTTGCATTTTGTGATGAAGTCATTGATATTTTTGTAGCACGGGATTTAGAGCCTTCCATTCAGAATTTGGACGAAGATGAATATATAGAAGTGGAAGAATGGACCGTAAAGGATCTGGAAGAGAAGATCTATCATGGAGAGATTACGGATGGAAAAACCATTGCGGCTATTCTGGCCTATGCAAGGAAGTATGATGTAAAATAAGGGAATAAACAGACCCTCTGCAGGCATAAATTATGACAAGACCTGTAGGGGGAATTTTATGGCCAATTACTTGCTGCGGTTAAGACAAGGACTAAGGAGAAGAGCCTTTAGAGGCGGCTATATTCAGGTACCAGGGAAAATCAGGGCGGATGACCGGTATCTGGTCTGCTTTTTTATCGGTCTGATGGCGGGAACTGTCATTGCTAATTTCTGGTATTCTTCTTTCGAGAATGAGGCGGTTTACTATCTGGGGCTTTTAAACAGAAGTAAAAGTGTAGGTGGGCAGAATAGTGTGGGGCTTTTCGGAGAAGTTCTACGACAGAGACTGATTCAGATTTTTGTTGCATGGCTCATAGGGATGACTGCGTATGCAGCTATTTTATACTGTCTGCTGACAGCAGGACTTGGGTTTTCTATGGGGTTTGTCATGTCTGTCATAACAGTACAAAAGGGATTAATGGGACTGCCGTTTTTTTTCATGACGGTGATGCCTCAGTGGCTTTGCTATCTGCCGCTGTGGATTCTTTTGCTGTACTGGGGCGTACAGAAAGGCAAACGTTTTCGGGTCGCTGTGCTTTTGCTCATCCTCCTTCTGTGCGTAGTGGGAAGTGCCTTGGAGACTTGGATTAACCCGGCTTTTTTGAAATATATCCTGTAAACTGGAGATTCATAAAAAAAAATATAGTAAAATCATTGACCAAAAGTTACCACATCTTGCGAAATAACGGAGCGTGCTACCAATATCTAGTATATATTATGTAAAGTGCTTTTTCTGCTCAAAAAATGTGTTTGATTTTATCGAAAATAGTCTATATAATGTTAGGAGAAGCCTTATTTTAGGGCGTTTTTTTGAAACCGGAAGGTCAGGGGATATTGAAATGGTAGCCGATATTAATCACTTTGTTATTTATTTAAGAGAAATAAAAAAAACATCAAAAAACACTGAGGTGTCATACCAGAGAGATTTGATTCAGATGGCTTCTTTTTTAGGGCAGCAGGGAATCATGGAAGTGGACAAGGTGACGAAAACCAGCTTGAATTCCTACATCCTGTTTCTGGAAAAAGAAGGCAGAGCGACTACCACCATTTCACGCTGTCTGGCTTCCATGAAGGCATTTTTCCATTATGAATTTAGAGAAGGGCTGATTTCCAAAGATCCGGCTGAGCTTTTAAAGGCACCGAAAGTTGAGAAGAAGGCACCTACCATATTGAGCGTGGATGAGGTTAACTGTCTTTTAAGCCAGCCCTGTGGGGATTCGCCCAAAGAACTGAGAGACCGTGCCATGCTGGAACTTCTTTATGCGACAGGAATCAGGGTGTCGGAGCTGATACATTTAGAGAGCAGGGATGTGAATCTGTCCGTGGGATATATCACATGCAGGGATGAGCATAAGGAGCGGATGATACCTTTTGGTAAGGTGGCGAAGCTGGCTCTTTCCGCTTATATCGAACGGGGCAGACAAGTTCTTTTAAAAGGACAGGAATTGGACTGGCTGTTTACCAACTGCAGCGGTAAGCCCATGAGCCGTCAGGGATTCTGGAAGATTATCAAATTTTATGGAGATAAGGCGGGCATTCAGTCCGATATTACCCCTCATACATTAAGACATTCTTTTGCTGCCCATCTGCTTCGCAATGGCGCAGATATTCATGCAGTACAGGCCATGCTTGGACATTCTGATATGGCTACCACACAGATGTATATGAACTATGCCAAGAAAGAAACTGTGCGCCGCACCTACGCAGGTGCACACCCAAGAAGCTAGCTGGAATATAATATAATAAGAATGTAAAACAATATTTGCCTGTAACGGCTCTTTACGCTATAATAGGTGAGTCGGCGTGAAACGCTGCAGGAAAATTTTATGATTATGAGGGATAAAAGATGAAGAAATTAGAAGATTATGTCACAAGCATTCCGGATTTTCCGGAAGCGGGAATTGTATTCCGTGATGTGACTACCATTCTCGAAGACCCCGACGGACTTTCCACGGCTGTGGATGGTATTCGTGAGATGTTAAAAGGAGTGGAATATGATTCTGTTATTGGGCCTGAGTCCAGAGGTTTTATTTTTGGTGTGCCGGTAGCCTATGCAGAGCACAAGGGCTTTATCCCTGTGCGTAAGAAGGGGAAGCTTCCAAGAGAAGTTCTTTCTGCTGATTATGAGCTGGAATATGGCAAAGCGACCGTAGAGATCCACAAGGACTCCATTAAACCTGGACAGAAAGTGGTTATTATCGATGACCTGATTGCAACCGGAGGAACCATTGAAGCTATCATTAAGCTGGTTGAAGAGCTGGGCGGAGAAGTAGTTAAGATATGTTTTATCATGGAACTTGCCGGATTAAAAGGAAGAGACAGACTTACCGGATATGACGTAGATTCAATGATTATTTACGAGGGTAAATAATCGCCAAGTAAGAGAATTTAAGGCTATTTGCTACCTGTTTTTATGGGGGAACAAAGGTTTTGGATTCTCTTTTTTTCTAGGAAAAGCCTTGAATTATCGATATATTTTTGACATAATTTATTTTTTTTTATACATGATGACTGCCTATTGATTTTCTTATTTTGAATGTGTTATGATGTGTCCAACACATTGAATTGTATACAATGTGCAACATAAGAACAATTGAAACCGGAAATAATGATAGAGAACAAGAGTGAAAGGAAAATAAATTATGGCTGTACATGTAATTGATGAAGCAAACAGATGTTTAAACTGTAAAAAACCCTTATGCCGGCAGGGTTGTCCCATACAAACTGCAATTCCCCAGATGATTCAGGCATTTAAAGAGGGAAATTTAAATAAGGCAGGAGAGATGGTATTTGAAAATAATCCCATGTCCCTTGTGTGTTCCCTGGTATGCAATCATGAGAAACAGTGTGAAGGTCACTGCATATTGGGAAAGAAAGGACAGCCGGTCCATATCAGCAGTATTGAAAACTATATCTCCGATACTGTATTTGACAAGTTGAAGATTGAATGTATGCCGAAGAACGGAAAAAAAGTGGCAGTAATCGGTGCAGGACCAGCTGGTATTACGATTGCGATTCTGTTGACAAAGAAGGGCTACAGTGTGACGATTTTTGATGCCAGAGATAAGGTTGGAGGGGTTTTACAATACGGAATTCCAGAATTTCGACTGCCTAAATCCATACTGGAGCGTTATAAGAAAAAGCTTCTGGAAATCGGCGTTAAGATACGACCCAACACAGCCATAGGAACAGCGCTGGAAATAAAGGATTTAATTCGGGATGGATATCAGAGCATCTTTATCGGAACCGGTGTATGGAGACCTAAAACATTGGGAGTAAAGGGAGAATCTCTGGGTAATGTCCATTATGCCATTGATTATCTGGCAAATCCCGATGCGTATAATTTAGGAGACACCGTTGCTATCATTGGAATGGGCAACTCAGCCATGGATGTGGCAAGGACAGCCATTCGTCATGGTGCCAGAAAAGTGACACTTTATGCAAGAGGAACTGTAAGCACTGCAAGCGAGCATGAAACTGCCTATGCAAAGCTTGACGGAGCAGACTTTCAGTTTGGAAAGCAGATTGTGGAGATTACAGATGATGGTCCTGTGTTTGCAGCTGTCATACATGATGAAGAGGGAAAGGCAGTTGGTCAGGGGGAAGAACGGGAACAGTTTTTCGCTGACTCTACCATTATCTCTGTCAGCCAGGGGCCAAAGAGCAAGTTGGTGAATACGACTGAGGGCTTAAAAGCCAGTCAGAATGGTCTTCTCATGACCGATGACAACGGGCAGACCACATTACCAGGCATATTCGCATCAGGAGATGTGGTGTTGGGAGCCAGAACTGTAGTGGAGGCTGTGGCCTACTCAAAGACAGTGGCGGAAGCCATGGATGAATACATGAAAACAAAAGAAGAGTGATAAATATGATAAATAGCAGTCTTATAAACCTGCAGGGCATGTTGTTTTTGCTTGTTGCAGCCGGAGTGGTTCTCAGGAAACTTGGAATCCTGCCGGACAGTGCGAAACAGGTGCTGACAGATCTGGTGATTGATCTCATCCTGCCTTGCAATATAATAAGTTCTTTTCTCATTGAATTTAATCTGGATATTTTAAAGGGTTTTGCAGCCATACTGCTTATAGCCACACTGATTCAGTTTGGATGTCTGATCATAGCCAATACCTTTTATAAAAAGGAACCGGACCGGCGCAGGAAGGTACTTCAGTATGGAACGGTCTGCTCCAATGCAGGTTTTATGGGTAATCCAATCGCAGAAGGGGTCTACGGGGCGGAAGGACTGATGTATGCGTCCATCTTCCTCGTTCCCCAGAGAATTGTCATGTGGTCTGCAGGAGTCTCTTATTTTACAGAAAGTCCGGACAGGAAGACGGTGGTGAAGAAGGTTCTCACCCACCCATGTATCGTTGCAGTATATATTGGTCTGTTTTTTATGATCACCCAGATATCAATGCCGGTATTTTTAGAAAATACCATTCGAAATGTGGGCGGCTGTACCACAACTGTTTCCATGGTTTTAATCGGAACAATACTTGCAGAGGTGAAAGAAGGAAGTTTCTTTGATAAAGGGATTATGAAGTATACATTTATTCGTCTGTTTTTTATTCCCTTTCTGGTATTTCTCTGCTGTCGCTTCTTTCCTGTACGCCCGTTGATATCGGGAGTGTCAGTGCTGCTTACCGGTATGCCGGCAGGAAGCACAACTGCCATACTGGCGGCCAAATATGACGGAGACTATATCTTTGCAACCAAATGTGTGGTAGTGACAACCCTTTTGTCTCTTGTAACCATCCCTTTGTGGTGCATGGTACTGTGATTTAATAAATGATAATTGGAATCATAAAACGGCACCTTCCCTTTTCCAGAGAAGGTGCCGTTGCTTTGTAAAGAAACTCATAAGAATTATTTAATGGGCAATAGTTCCACATAGCCCCTTTGCCCCACTGGCTCTAATTGAATGCGCGGGTTTGCTAAGTCCCATTGAGCGCAGATAACTGAGGGGTCATATTTTTTGGTGGCTTCCTGAAGTTCTTCGATCGCCTGGCAGTAATCCTCTTCAGCGAAAGGTTCTCCTTGAAACATAAGGTATCTTGCAGCAGGAAGTTCAATTATATCCATGCCGTCTGGAATCACGCCATCATAGTCTGCCGGAACTTCCACACCCTGCACATACTCAGAAGTTCCAGGTGCGATATAGAATTTGGGAAGCCAAAGGCAGACCGGTTCGCCGTTTATGGATTTGATGCTCTGCAAAAGTCCCCAAACATCACACCCTACTTCATCACAATATGCAAAATAATCGGTTGCCTTGATCCCTCTTTTAATTAATACCTTGCGTTTTGGCTTATCAACTTCCTGAATAAAGATGGTTTTCACAGTTTCCATTTGTTTCTCCCTTCTTAATGCCTGGTATTTAACACCGTAGGGGGTAAATAGATAGAGGGGAATAGGTCTTTTCACATAGTCTCCGGGATTACAGCCGAATTCCCGAAAGAATGCCCGCTGATAACCGTCAACACTTCCAAATCCCAGTTCTAATGCCGCATCAATAATTTTGCAGGACTCATCCCTTAACTTAATTGCAGACCTCGAAAGTCTTAATCGCCGGATGTAGTTTGCCGGCGTCAGATTCGTGTGCTGTAAAAAGAGACGATAGGAATACCACGGTGAAAAATAAGATACATTTGCCAGAGCGGCCAGTGTGATATCCTCTGACAAATGATCCGCGATATAATCCTGCATCCGTTGAACGGCTTTTATTTGTTCTTCCATCATTTCACCACCTTACAGTATCTATTCTACCTCCCAAAGGGGAATTACTTCTCGACTATTTTTGCTGAGCTGTATTTCTCAAAACAATCTTGGCAAGTTCAGAAACGACAATCACACTGAAACTGAGTAACAGTAATTTAATCCACATGGATATTCCAAGTGGAATGGTTCCGAAAAATGCGCCTGCAAATTGAATAATCAAAATCTGAAGAACAAAGGTAATGGAAATTACGATGAGCATAATCCGGTTCTGCAGCAAATGCTTAAAGATACTGGTGGTATGAAGTTCTCTGCAGTTAAACGCGTTAAATAGCTGGAATAATGCAAATAATGTAAACAGTACCGTTCCTGCTTCTTCATTTGAGGCTCCTAAAAAATTAAACACATACTGGCATAAAAAGATCACGGAGATATAGAAGCCGGTTAAGCCGATTCTCATAAACATAGCCCGGGACAAAATATTGTCACTGCGTTTTGTGGGCGTGCGGCTCATTAAATCGTCATAGATGGGTTCTAAGCCTAAAGTCAGGGCAGGAGGACCGTCCATAATAATGTTGATCCATAAAAGCTGCAACGCGGTAAATGGAGCTTTCAGTCCTAACAGAATCGAAGTAAAAACCACAATTACAGAAGAAACATTCACAGTCAGCTGAAACTGGATAAAACGTTTAAAGTTCTCGTAGATTCCCCGCCCCCAGGCAATGGCTTTTACAATGGTGGAGAAGGAGTCATCGAGGAGTACGATATCACTTGCTTCTTTTGAGACTTCGGTCCCTGATATACCCATGGCAATTCCCACGTCTGCATTTTTCAGTGCAGGAGCATCATTAATTCCGTCTCCTGTAACAGCCACAACATTGCCCTGTGATTTTAAAAGCTTTACGACCCTCATTTTAATGGTGGGAGTGCTTCGGGCTATGACGCTGATTCTTGGAAGCAGTTTTAAAAGCTGGTCATCACTTAGTTCACTGATTTCCTTTGCTTCCACAGCAATCCGGTCTCCGTTTAAAATGTGAAGTTCATCAGCAATGGCCTTTGCTGTAACAATATTATCACCGGTAAGTATTTTTAAGTCAATCCCGGCACTCCGACAATTTTTCACTGATTCATATACATCGGCACGAAGAGGATCGGAAATTGCCACAAAGCCATCGAATTTCATCTCCGTTTCCATCGCTGTGTGGTGGTGATCTTCTTCATAATTACGCATCTTGTCCAGTTCTTTATGAGCAAAGGCAATGACACGCATGGCTTTTTCCTGTGATTTGGTAATATAATGCTCTATGTCAGCCTTTTCCTTGTCAGAAAGAGAACACATGGCAAATACGCATTCAGGGCTTCCTTTAACATAGGAGATGATTTTACCATCTACCTTGCTGATTGTAGTCATATGTTTTAACTCAGAGGAAAATGGAAATGCATGCAGGACATCGTGATCAGAACGCTCGTCCTTATAAGATTTTCCGCTATTCTTGCGAACTGTTGAACTTTCATAGAAATTCAGCATGGCACACTCAGTGGGGTTGCCAATGAAGGTTCCATCCTGGGAGATATCCGCTGTCGTATTCAGGCAGACATTGTGTATCAGCCAGTCTGAAGACAGTTCATCTGCCCGGTCATGCCATATCCCATCGTAAAACGCAGAAACGGTCATCTTATTTTCTGTCAGGGTCCCTGTTTTATCGGAACAGATTACATTAATGCACCCGACTGTTTCAGAGGCAATCATCTTTTTGACCAGTGCATTCTGTTGGGAAAGTTTTATAATATTAATAGACAGCGACACAGCGACAATCGTGGGCAGTCCTTCTGGAACAGCAGCAACAATCAAAACAATGCTGGTAACAAATGCATTCATCACCTCTTCCAGATGAAGCCCATCGGTTATGGCAAAGGATATCAGTTCAGAAATAAATACCACAGCAGCTGCAATGATCCCCAGAATGGTAATTGTTTTGCCCAAACGGTCAAGTTTTTCCTGCAGCGGTGTACTAGTCCGCACTGTTCCAGTCAGCTCTTTTGCTATTTTACCGATTTCGGTATGATCACCCACTGCCGTGATCAGCATTTTTCCGTAACCGCTGGTGATGTAATTGCCGGAATAAAGCATGTTGGCGCGTTCCGCAAGGGGTGTTTTATCATCGGTGATGATGTAATCCGCATCCTTTTTTGCAGGTACGCTTTCGCCTGTTAAGGCTGATTCATCCGCAGCCAGTCCGGAGCTTAGTAAAAGTCTGCCGTCGGCGGGAACCTTGTCTCCTGTGGCGATAAGAACAATATCACCTGCAACAAGTTCTTTTTGACTCAACATGGTGGTGTCACCATTTCGCAATACTTTAATCAGGGTATCGTCACTGATTTTGGAAAGAGCTTCAAATGCTTTGGCACTTTTTCCTTCCATGACAACGGTGATTAGAACGGAAAGAAAAATGGCGGCAAGGATTCCCACGCATTCTAAAAAATCCGCCTCAGAGCCGGTTGAAGCACGAATAATATTGACGATCAGTGCGATGACTCCTGCCATAATTAGCATCAGAATCATCGGCTCACTGGCTGCGCCTAAGATGCGTTTTAAAAGAGATTCAGATTTTTCTCTTGTTAAAACATTTGTGCCATATTGTTCCCTGTTTTTCTCCGCATGATTTGTTGATAATCCGGTGGTCTCATCTGAGCCCAGCCGCTTTACCAGTTCCTGTTTTGACTCTAAAAATTCCTGCATCTTTTCCTCCATACATGCTCCTGTTTTACAAAATAAAAAACCCGCGTACAGCATTGCTATACACGAGTTCAAAAAGAGACCCAGTATAGCTGTTAGAGCTATACATGAGTCTCGTTTATTAAGACAAGCCAGACCTTATGGTCAGTATGTTGACTTGACACGCAGTACCTGCGCAAACTACTCCCTCACGAGTATTTTATATTGTCCAAATATTATGCCACAATATATCATATATTGTCAAGTATCTTAGCAGATTGATGCAATTGCAGCAATGTGTAAAATAAGTGCTTTTCAATATGCATTTATTATGATTAAATAACAGGTAAGAGATTGATACCTGACCATATATTTTAAACGGAGTGAACACATGAAATTAAAAAACGACTTTCACATTTATGCAATGGTTACTATTATATTCTGGTCATTGGCCTATGTATTGACAAGACTGGCATTACAATATTTCACACCTTTTAGTTTGGGCTTTCTTAGATATTTCGTTGCTTCCTGTACGCTGCTAATTGTATTGGTCTTAACGAGAATGAAGCCGCCAAAAAGAGAGGACCTGCCATATTTTATACTTGCGGGTGCTCTTGGATTTTTCTTTTATATGATTGCATTTAATCTGGGACAAAAGACGGTTACAGCTTCTACAGGCAGTATTGTGATTGCCACCGTTCCATTGCTTACTGCTTTTATTGCCCGGTTTATTTATAAAGAAAGACTGAGCGTTATCCAGTGGCTGGCGTTAATCATTGAATTTGCAGGTGTGGCGGTTCTTGCCCTGATGAACGGAATCCTGACTTTTAACGTCGGATTGGTCTGGTTATTCTTTGCAGCCCTGGCACTTAGTCTTTATAATCTCCTGCAGCGTAAGCTTACAAAAAAATATACTGCATTGCAGACGTCTTCATTCAGCATATTCTTTGGCACAATCCTGCTGGCTGTGTTTCTTCCGGCTTCCGTAAAAGAGGTCTTTAACGCACCGCCTATACAATGGCTTTATCTGGTGATACTTGGAGTATTTTCAAGCGCAATTGCCTATGTTGCATGGTCAAAAGCATTTGCGAAGGCAGAAAAGACCTCCCAGGTGAGCAACTATATGTTTATCACCCCGTTTCTTACCAGCCTTCTGGGATTTTTACTTGCCGGTGAAATACCAGAACCGTCAACTCTGGTTGGCGGCGGAATTATATTGTTTGGAGTTTTTATATTTAATTTTGGTGGAAAATTTTGCAAAATATTATACAATAGAAACGAATAAGAGGCAGCAAAAATGCTGCCTCTTATTACCTCTGTCGGTGAATTAGAACGTATAATCTTTCAGCTCCACCTTATCCGATTCCTGATAGGGAGCCAGGGTGGAAATCATTTTTACGCTGGTCTGAAACGGATTAAAGCAATAATGAGTTTCTGTTGGTTCGATATGTATGAAATCGCCCTCTTTTAAATGATAGGTCACTCCATCAACAACAATCTTTATTTCTCCTTCCAGGATGAAGAAATTCTCCTCCATTACATCGTGATAATGTGCGGTGAAGTCCTCGCCGGGCTGAAACTGTACCACTGCAAAATTCATGCGGGGTCCTTTCATTAAGTATTTTGGTCCGCTGTCTCCGAAGCGGTATTCTTTTTCAGATTCATTCATTATATACATATTCATGTTCTCCTTTTTATTCACTTCTGTTTATAAGCCTGGGGCAATCCACATGTTTTTGGTGATTTTCCGATCGCAAAGTGTCAGCTGTGTGCTGTAAAATTCTTTCCATGTTCCGTAAATTTCTTCATAGATTCTATTGTTTTCCATGTTCGGGGTAAACAGTTGTTCAATGATAACAAGATCTTTTGCTGTTTGTGATATATCCGGATACAAACCAATTCCGTGACCTGCAAGAATAGCGGCGCCTAAGGCGGTCGCTTCCTTGACTTTTGGAATTTTAACTGGAATTCCAAGAACATCCGATAAAATCTGTGCCCAGAGTTGGCTGTTTGCTGCTCCTCCTGCAAACGTAATTACTTCTGGTAAATGTCCAGTGGTACTTTTTACAAGCTCCAAATTTCCTTTTGTAATAAAAGCCGTGTTTTCCAGGATTGACCGGTAAAAGGTATAATGATTAAATTTGTCGGAATCAAGTTCAAAATTAGAGAAGGTAGGCGCTGCGTGTTTCCAGTTCATAAAATTCATGATATCTGAAAATGAGCACATCATACCGTAACATCCTGGGGGTATCTTTTCTGCTTCTTCGTTCATTAGATCATAAACAGATCTTCCGGTTTTTAAGGCGGCTTCTTTTTCTGAAAGGCAGAAGCTATCCCTGAACCATCGCATTACAAGACCCGGTTTAAACGCCAGAGCTTCGTACTGCCAGAGAGAGGGAATGGCATGGCAGTTAACCCGGACCCGGCAGTGAGGATCCGTAACGGGAGTGTCCGTATTGTATTCATATTGCCAGAAGCTTCCGCCAAATACTGCGGCATCTCCTGGGTTTACAACCCCCACCCCGATACAGCCAAGCTGAGCATCCCCGCCTCCTGCAACCACTGGAATTCCCTCTGGAAGTCCGCTAGACTGCTCCAGCCCAGAGATGGTTTTCCCAATCACGGTTCCGCATTCTATTACAGGAGGAAACAAATCCGTTCGTAAGCCGCACCTCTGGTTGATGCCAGGATCCCATGTCCGGGATTTTAAGTTAAACAGCCCGGAGGTGGAGCCGTTACTTGGCTCAACAGCGAGAATTCCAGTTAATTTATAGCAAAGCCAGTCATTAAACATCCCTAAGTGAGCGGTTTTTTCATAAATATCAGGCAGCTTATTCTTTACCCAGAGAAGTCTTGGAATGGCATCCAAAGCATAAGACTGTCCGGATTCCTCATACAGAAGGCGTTCCAGTTCTGGATCCTGGTGGATTAGCTGTTCGACTTCATCGTTGCTTCTGGCGTCAACGTTGGCACAGGCCCAGATTTCAACGCCCTCCTTATTATAGAGAACAATCCCTTCTCTCATACAGGTGGTAGAGATTGCGGCAATCTCACGGGGATTTATAGCGCTGTCGGCTATGACCCGGCGAATGCAGCTGGCAGCAAGCTTCCAGTTATTCATCCAGTCAAAATCCATGCTTCCAGGATAAAGAGGGTTCTCTCTGTGCTCCCATTCCGTCTGAACGCAAGCAATCTGGTTTCCTTTTTGATCAAACAATACGGCACGTACACTTCCGGTTCCGGCGTCAATAGCTAAAAGATAATTTGATGACATGCAGATACCTCCATTTTGTTTTTGTTATCAGCCTGGATATTCGGCCAGCAGGCTCAGCGCGGTTTCTTCATCGGTAATCAGCGTATTTAAATATCCGCCATTTAAAGAAGCCCGGATGGCTTTTACCTTGCTGCTTCCTGCCGCCACTCCAATTACGTTTGGAAGAGCACGGAGTGTGGTCAAAGGGGTGCTTAAAAGTCGTTCTTCAATATCTGTCTCAATTGGATTTCCATCTTTGTCAATAAAATGACTTAAGAGGTCACCAACAGCTCCCTGCATGGAAAGGTAAAGAAAATCATTTTTGGTTAGAATTCCATTTTTTATAATTGTTGCATCTTCATTAATTCCTCCGATGCTTATAACTGTCATAGAAGCCAGATTTACCATTCGGGAGATTTCCTGAATGGAGGGCTCATTTTGCATCGCATTACAAAGTTCTTTTGTTGACACCGTTAATGGTGCCGGATATAAATAAAGCTTTGCATTAAAAACGCTTGAGAAGGTATTGGGAAGATAGTAACTGACTCCGCCAGTCAGAGAAACGGCAGAAACAGGTGCTTCCGTCACGGTTGCCAAATGGTTTAAAACCCGGCTTAAAGTATCCCCGTATCCGATGTTAATATAAGTATTTTCCGTAATCCGGTCATTGATGTACATGGCTGCGGCTTTTGCAACTGTATCATTTGCACAGGAGTCATCGGGTGAGGCCGGAACCACAAATGCATCTTTTAAATTCCATCTGCTGATCAGATCCTGTTCGGCCTGCAGGTGATGGCTGCGCTCCTGTGATATTTTAAACTGTATTACCCCGTTCTGCCGCGCTTTATCCAGCAGTTTAATTACCTTCATGCGCGATATACCAAGTCGTTCCGAAATTTTTTGCTGCGTCATATTCTCTATGTAATAGTACCATGCTGTCTTGACGATAAGGGATTCTTCGTAATTCATTCTGTTCATCTCCGGTTTCTTAGAATTGTTACAAAAGTTGTTATGTAAATAAAATGTTTGCAACTAAATGTAGTATAGCAAGTTGCAAATCATCTGTCAATAGTGCCGAATTAAAAATAAAAGAAAGGAGATAAATCTATAAAAACCAAATAAATGCCTAAAATAAGAAGAT
>JAQSYE010000091.1 GCA_029256305.1 Lacrimispora sp.
AGGCTTCCAATACCTTGAACCATTTGATTCCCGGCATAGAAAGCAACTGTCAATTAGTTCTCTCCTGAGCAGGAAGTAATCTCCAAAAGTGTGCCATTCATCACAAATGGAGTTTACTTCTTTTTCTGTATAGCTGCGGTCTGCCTGGAATTTCCCTGCCAGATAACGAAGTGTCTCCGTTCTTAAACGATTCTTTTGAGATAATTGGGTAATCTTCCCGGAATCATCAAGAAAGTTACTGATATCAATTTTTTCTTCCATGTTTCTTATACTCCTTTCTTTTATTTCTCTTTCCACAGCTCCAAAAGTGTATTTATATCATCAGCAAACTGTCGTTGTGTCTGAGTTTCCTTTTTTTCGATTTCCTCCACGATTTCCAAGGAAAAGGCGTTTGCCCCATATTGCTTCCAGGCTTTGAGCATACATATTTCAGGACAGGAATCGGTGTTCTTTGAAAAAGCAAACCGGTTTTTGGATCCCTGCATATCCAGACTGGTACGTAACCAGTATGAGTCATCCCCGCTGCATTGAATGCGGTAGATTCCCCCGGTAAGAATTCTGTTTTTGTACTGATCTTTTAATTCTTTTTTTGTTAAATGTTCCATTTTATTTCACCACCATTCTAATTAAGGCTGTTACGGCCTTTTCCATATCATTGTAGCTCCTGGTTTTGACCTTTTCAATAAACGCTTCGTAGAGTTTCCGGTATACTTCGTGCTTTCGCTGTCTTTGTTCTTTCCTAATCAGGCATAGAATGGAAATAAAATCAGATACTAAATAAATAACATGTCTGTGATAGAACAAGGAGTTTTGTAAAATGGCCAATATAATAAACTATGCAGAAAGCGAATTATTGAATTTAACAGATAAACCATTTCACTCTGTTGACAGTCTTATTTTTTCCAAGTTTTCCTACATTGGACTTTCATCTTTTGTGCCGGGATTTGTTCTGGGTAAAAAGCTCCCCACCATTGGTTCCCTGCTGAAAGCAGAGAATTTTAAAGAGATGTTTCGACATGTCTGGGATGAGGAAAACTGCTTAAGGCTTTTGTTTGCCATGGCTGCCAGTCCGCGCTATCGTGATTTGACACTTGGTTTTTACCAGGAAGAACAGGACTGCATTACGGAAAAACAGTTTTGTGCTGTTACAGTTTTTCTGGATGAAGATACGGCTTATATTGCATTCCGCGGGACGGATGCCACTTTGGTGGGATGGAAAGAAGATTTCAACATGGCATTTAAATATCCGGTGCCTTCTCAGGAAGAAGCGGTCCGCTATGTAACAGAGGTGGCCGCGCATTTTAAAGGAAAGATTATATTGGGAGGGCATTCCAAGGGAGGAAATCTGGCTGTTTATGTTTATGCAAAGTTAGACGGGCAGTTAAAGGAACGGATTGTGAAGGTTTTTTCTCATGATGGTCCTGGTTTTAAGGAAAATGCCATAGACACCATGGAGCTGGAGAACAGTCATAAAATCGTGGAGAAGACGGTTCCACAGTCGTCGGTGATAGGCATGCTGCTGGAGAGCCAGGAGCGCTATTCAATTGTGAAAAGCAACAGGGCAGGTCTTTTGCAGCACGATCCCTTTTCGTGGATTATAGAAGGGGATCATTTTATTTTTGTTGAACGGTTAACTAAAAATGCCAAATACATGGATAAATCACTGCATAACTGGCTGGAAGCGGTCACTGATGAAGAACGGGAGCATTTTGTAAATGCGCTGTATTCTGTTCTGGATACGGGAGATTCACAAAACATCAAACAGATCGGATCTGAATGGCAGAAAAACATTCCAATTATGATGGGGAGAGTAAGAAATCTTGATGAGGGTTCCAGATTCCTAATTCATAAAATGTTAAAAACCATGACTGCTTCTGCACTGAAAAGCATAACGGAAAGGGGAGAGGATTGACAGCTGAATTAGATTAAAGTAATATGAAAACAGTAGATAAATGGGGAAGGGAATGAATCATGAGATTACTGATTGTGGAGGATGAAATACGGATCAGAGAAGGGATTCAAAAGCTTCTGGGCAAGATGAGGCAGGATTACGATATCGTGGGCGAAGCGGAAAATGGGGAAGACGGGCTTCGAATGCTAAAAGAGTTAAAGCCGGATATTGTGATAACAGATATCAGAATGCCCAAAATGGATGGTCTGGAGATGATGACCAATGCGATAAAAGATGGAATCACTTCAAAAGCAATCGTTTTAAGCGCCTATTCCGAGTTTGAATATGCCCGTCAGGCGATGAAACTTGGTGTGACAGAGTATTTACTGAAACCGATCTCGCTCAATGATTTCTCACTGGCACTGGAGCATGTAGAGCTGCAGGTGGAAAAGGACAGGCAGGAAAAGCCAGCAAAGATCGGAACGCTGGAGCAGATACTCTATGATTTCACCAACGGCCGTATGGAGATGGAAGCGGATATAAGCGCTTATCTGCAGCATAGCTATCAGATGGAAGAAGCTCAGAAGCTGATTTTAATTTATGTATATCTGGGAAACCGGTATGAGGAAGGGCGGGATGGCGCAATGAAACAGTTACGCCATGTTTTTTCCATGTATCCGGATCTGTCATTTTGCATTCTGGATCTTTTATACAGAAAGTCCCTGGTTGTGGTTCTTTACCACTACAAAGATGCCCATGACCTGGAGCGATGGCTGCAGCAGCAAATTCTAAAACAAAGGCCGAAACGCATGACCTTTGGATGGACAGAGGTAACAGGAGTGGCGGAACTGAAAAGGGGGCTTGACAGTCTCAGCCCTTATATGGACTGGAATATATCCTTTGATGAGGAAATTCTCATTTCCTACCCAAAGATTACCCATGTTCAGACGGTACCTTGCATCTATCCAATTGAGCTGGAAACAAGAATAAAAGTGGCAATCTGTTCTGATAACTGGAATAAGGTAAAAGTGCTCATGGGAGAGTTTCATGACAGTTTTCTGTCTGGTAAGATTTATGCGCCTAAGGAGATTAAGGAATGTTACGTGCGCTTTTTATGGGCGGTAATGGGGATTTCCAAAGAACTGGGGTGTATTAATTTTGAGTCATTAAAGCAGCAGAAGCTTTTGGAGATGATTATGGAGGCAAAACGGAGAGAGGAACTGGCCTATGCGGCAGAGTTCCTGTTTGACTATATAAAACCAAGGGAGGAAGACAAGGAGATTACTCATTTGACAGTCAGACGGGTCAGAAGCATGATACAGGAATTTTATCAAAGCGGTATCACACTGGATGAGATTGCCTCGAAACTCAATGTCACTCCTGAGTATCTGGGAACACAATTTCATAAGGAAATGGGACTGACCTTCAGTACATACATGAAAAATTTCAGGATTAATAAGGCAAAGGAGCTGCTTTGCGGGACGCATATGAAGCTATATGAAATAGCGGCAAAGGTGGGATATTCCGATCCCAAATACTTTAGCAAGGTATTTAAGGAGATGACAGGGCAGCTTCCGGCAGATTACAGGAAGACCTTAAAATAGGGGAAAGCGTTTAGGTTTTTCCTCCTTTTCAAGGTTTCCCGTATTTTGGGAAACAGTGATACAGTGTAAGATGATTTCAGTGGAAATAAATGAAAAGGAGGACTATTTTCAGTGAAACAAATCAAAAGCTTTTTCCGATATGAGAATATCGGACTGCTGTATGCGCTTCCGGCGTTTCTTTATATGCTGTTTTTTGTGGGATATCCCATTGTCAGCAATCTTATTTTAAGTCTCCAGAATGTTACGGTCAGGAATCTGGTTCGTGGATCGAGAGACTTTATTGGTTTTGATAATTACATAAAACTGATGCATGATACTGTTTTTTTAAGAGCGATGTTTAACACGCTGCTGTTTACGGTCAGCTGCCTGGTTGTTCAATTTGTCATTGGCTTTGCGCTGGCACTTCTGTTTCAAAAAGATTTTCCCTTTGCCAGACCGGTCAGAGGACTTCTTATGATTCCGTGGATGATCCCAATGACTGTTACGGCATTGATTTTTAAATTTATGTTTTCCACTGATGTTGGGATTATCAATTATTTTTTGAAAAGCGTAGGTTTGATCTCAGAGAATATTCAGTGGCTTACCAGCCCGTCTACTGCGATGACTGCGGTTATTACAGCTAATATCTGGATTGGGATTCCATTTAATACAATCCTTATATCAACAGGACTTACCACAATCCCCCTGGAGCTGTACGAGAGCGCAGCCATGGATGGAGCAAATGGACTACAGAAATTCTTTAAAATCACCCTTCCACTGATGAGAACCACAATTGAGTCCCTTCTTGTTCTGGGTTTCATCTATACCTTTAAAGTTTATGATATGGTCTATGTAATGACTGGGGGCGGACCGGTAAATTCCACCCATTTAATGTCTACCTATTCCTACAAATTGTCCTTTGAGATGTTCCAGTACAGCCTTGGCGCTTCCGCCGCCAATGTACTGCTTGTAATTTTGCTGCTGGTTAGTGTTGTATATTTGAAAATTACGATGAAGGGGGAGATGGAGTGATGGAGAAGGAAAGAAAAAATGGAAAAAAGGAATTCCTGTTATGTTTTATATCCGTGGTTATCCTGTGTCTGCTTCTGTTCCCACTGTTCTGGATTTTTATCACATCATTGAAGACGGAAAAAGAAATCTTTCAGATTCCGCCCACGTTTTATCCCCATGTTTTAAATACAAAATCGTATGCGGCTCAGGTTGGTAACGGAGATTTCAATATGTTCCGATCCTTTGCAAACAGTCTCATTATCGCTACCGGTGCCATGACAATTGCGGTTATTCTGGCTGTTCCGGCGTCCTATGCGGTAGCAAGATACCGTTTCAAAGGGAGAAACGGTATGCTTCTCTGCTTTCTGGTAACGCAGATGCTTCCGGTTTCCGTCCTTCTGACCCCCATGTTTATTATGTTTAAGGGAATGCACATATACAATACCTGGCTGTCTGCCATTTTATCCGATGCGACTCTTGGCATTCCATTTTCTGTGCTCATTTTAAAGAATTATTTTGCTTCAGTCCCCAGAGAACTTGAGGAAGCTGCTTACATAGACGGCTGCTCCCGCTTTCTGGCATTTATTCGGATTCTGCTTCCGGTTGCAAAGCCAGGAGTGGTTGTTTGTGCAATCTTTTCTTTTCTATACGGCTGGGGAGATTTAGCCTACGGCATGACATTTATTCTGGATCAGAAGAAACGGCCCATTACGGCCGGAATCTTTAATTTTATGGGGCAGTATGGCACAAAGTGGAGCTATTTAACTGCATTTGCCATTGTGACGATTATACCGGTTGCGTTGATCTTTTTATTTATGCAAAAGTATATTATATCAGGGATGACAAGCGGTGCAGTGAAGGGATAAAAGGGATTTTTATTGAGAGGGAGCCATATGAAAAAAGTGAGTTTGAAGAAAAAATTAATCCGTCTTTTCTGGGCGACTTCTACAATCCCGATTCTCGTCTTAAGTTTCTATTATTTTTATAATATTTCAGTAACTTTAAAAAAGAACACCCAGGAACTGACCAGTGTAAGTTTAACACAGATAGATAATAATTTAACGATCCGTCTGAAAGCATATGAGGATCTTTTGTTCCAGATTTATACCAATGATGATGTGGTGGCATGGGTGGACCGTCTGGATCAGAAACAGAATGCATCGGTTGCTAAAAACCAGCTTCGCAGATATTTAAGAGGACTGCTCAACACAAAAGAGTACATAAAGTCCATTACAATCATTACACCTAAGGGCCTAAGCATCACTTACAATCAGCTGTCTGCTTCCACCTATGAGAATTCATGGATGAACAGCTTCAGCCTCTCCCAGGAAGAACTGTATGGAGAGGTCTCTTCGGATAATCAGACTCATATTTTTCCCACGGAATATGGGACCAGATTTGCAAATGAGGATTACTATCTGCTGCATATGGCCCACCGGATTATTGATTACAGAAATTTAAGTAAAGAAAAGGGAATTGTAATTGTCAGTCTTGATAAGGATTTTCTTCAAAGTGTATGCAAGGTCCAGGGACAGGACAGGGACAAAAGCTTTAACTTCATTATTGATGAGGCAGGTCGTGTGATTGCTTACCGGGAGCCGGAAAAGATCGGAAAAGTTCTTTACGGGAAGGGAGCACCTTTAGAGGCCAGGGTGGAAGCGTGCAAAAAGTTTATCAGGGAAGAGGGGTTATATGAGGAACGCTATACCTCTGTCTGGCTTTACCATGATGACGCTTTGGGCTGGGATCTGGTGAATGTGATGGATCAGGGCAGTTTAATGAAAAACTTAAACAGTCAGATTTATCTGATTGTAGCCCTGAGTCTTATCCTTCTTATGATCACTGTATTACTGACATTTGGGGTGCTGGACCGTCTGGTCGACTCAGTGAAGATGGTGGTGGCATCCATGCAGAAAGCAAGAGAGGGAGATTTAAAGGTCCGCGTAGAGACTGATAGAAAAATGCCTGTGGAAATTGAGACGATAGCGGTCCAGTTCAATGACATGCTGGAGAAACTGGAGACGGCCCTTAAAAAAGAAAAGAAGGCAGGACTGATGCAGCGCCAGGCAGAACTTAAGGCACTGGAAGCGCAGATCAATCCCCATTTTCTCTATAATACACTGGATACCATTAACTGGATGGCGATTGATAAGGATGAATTTGATATTAGTAATGCCATTAACTCCCTCGCAACCATACTCCGCTATGCCATTGCGGACAGCAGCGGGGAGGTTTTTGTGCGGGATGAGATCGACTGGCTGAAAAAGTACATTTATTTACAGCAGTTCAGGCTGAAAAATAATTTCACCTGCAGCATCAATGTGGATCCTGATGTGATGGACCGGCGGATTCATAAACTTTTACTGCAGCCCTTTGTTGAAAACTCCATCCTTCATGGCTTCGAGGGGACGAAGAACAATCACGTTTTAGAAGTCAGTATGTGCAGGGAAGGAGAAGAATTACGGATTCTTATACGAGACAACGGAAAAGGGATGGAAGGCCATAAACTGGAATTAATCAGAAGGGGAATCTTTGGGGAGTCAGATGCAGCGTCTCACATTGGCATGGAAAATGCCATTACCAGACTTCGTATGTATTACGGAGAGGATGTAAAAATTGAGATTAACAGCACCGAAGGTTTTGGAACCGAAGTTATTTTACGAATTCCTACTTAAGAAAATTTACCCTTTTTAAGATTTGTTGAGTTTTTTCCCGGTTGTATAGCCGTTATAATGAAGTCGTTGAAACAAAAAAATAAAGGAGGAAAGACATGAAAAAGTTAATGACATCCATACTTTTTGCAGCGTTGCTTGGGGGAGCGGTGACTGGATGCAGTTCCGGGAGCGGAGCTGTGTCAGCGACAGAAAGTAAAACAGAAACAGCGAAAAGTACTGAGAAAGCGGCAACAACCGCAAGTGAAAAAGCTTCAGAGACAGAAAAGAGCGAGGCCGCAGGTGATGTGACAATCTGGTACTACTGGGAGACAGAAGGACATCAGAAAGCACTGAATCATATCATCGAAGAATTTAACGGATCACAAAAAGAGGTTAAAGTACAGGCAAAATACGTACCATTTGCCGATTTTAAAAAGCAGCTATCCATCGGCGCATCTGCAGATGAACTCCCGGATCTGGTAATTCTCGACAATCCGGATCATGCTTCTTACGCAGCCATGGGAATCTTCGCAGATTTAACCGGAAGATTTGATGTAAGCACTTATTATCCAGGTCCTGTAAATTCCTGTACGTTAGACGGCAAGTTGTATGGAGTTCCATTTGGAAGCAACTGTCTTCTCCTTTTCTATAATGAGGATATGTTAAAAGCAGCAGGATGCAAGGTTCCTACCACGTGGGATGAACTGCTTACCACGGCTAAAGCCTGCACAACCGGCAAGGTTTCCGGATTTGCACACTGCAGTCTGCAAAACGAGGAGGGTACTTTTAACTTCCTGCCATGGGTATGGTCAACTGGTGCGACATCTTATGAACTGAATTCAGAAGGCGGTATTAAAGCACTGAGCACGGTGAAAAAACTGGTTGATTCCGGCGCCATGACAAAGGAAGCAATCAACTGGACACAGGGAGATACCATGAATCAGTTTATCTCCGGTAACTTAGCCATGATGATTAATGGAACCTGGCAGGTTCCCACCATGCGGCAGGAAGCACCTGATTTAAAATGGAATGTTGCTCCGATTCCAATGGATAAAAAACAGGCTTCTGGTCTTGGCGGAGAAAACTATGCAGTAATTAAAGGCGGCAATGAGGAAGGCGCTGTTAAGTTCCTTAAATATGCCACCAGCGAAGAGACCTGCCTCTATATGATGAATGCAATGGGATATATCTCCTCTGATTCTGTTATTGCTAAAAAGCAGTTTAAGGGAGATCCGGTATATGATGCATTTGTTGAGGAAATGCAGTATGCAAATGCCAGAGGACCGTTACCGGAATGGCCGGACATCTCTGATGCCATATCGCTGGCATTTAATGAAGTAATGACAGATACAAGCACGCCAGAGGAAGCAGCAGCGAAAGCTCAGGCAGTCATTGATGGTATTATTAAAAAATAAAAATACATACAATAAAAAGAAGTGGCGCCGGCTGACAATGCCGACGTCACTTTGCAGGGTAAATCAGGAGGTGCAGCATGAATAAAGTAGAAATACGGGACAGATTTTTCAGCAGATACAAAGAATTAATCAGAACGGAGATGATTCCGTATCAATGGAGCGTTTTAAATGATGAAATTGAAATCACCATTGAACGGGAGCGCAACGATGATTCCATCCCCAATGAGAAGAGCCATGTGATTGAAAATTTCCGGATTGCAGCCGGAAGGAAAAAAGGAAATCATTATGGCTGGGTGTTTCAGGACAGCGATCTTTATAAATGGCTGGAGGCGGTTGCCTATACCTTACGGGAGCAAATGGATGAGGAATTAAAGTGTCTGGCTGATGATGTCGTTGACTTAATTAGTGATTCCCAGGAAGATGACGGATATTTAGATACATACTTCACCATTGAGGAACCTGATCAGAAATACAAACGCCTGTGGGAGAGTCACGAGTTATATTGTGCCGGACATTTTATGGAGGCAGCAGTGGCTTATTATGAAGCAGTGGGAAATAAGAAAGTTTTGGAGACTGCATGTAAGCTGGCTGACCACATCGACTCTGTGTTTGGAGATGGGGATGGTAAAATCCATGGCTATGACGGACATGAAGAGGTTGAAATCGGCCTGATGCGTTTATACAGGCTGACAAAAAATAACAGATATCTAAAACTTGCCCAGTACTTTTTGCTGGTGCGCGGAACCGAATGTGAAGCAATGAATTCCAAACATCTTCCTCTTACCTATTATCAGGCCCACCTTCCTGTGCTGGAACAGGATACGGCCGAGGGACACGCAGTAAGGCTGGTCTATCTTTGCACTGCAATGGCGGATGCTGCGGGCGAGACAGGGGATGAGAAGCTTCTTTTGGCCTGCAGAAAGTTATGGAAGAGCATAGTAAACCGGCGTATGTACATTACCGGTGGAATCGGATCTACTGTTTCCGGAGAAGCATTTACTCTGGATTACGACTTGCCAAATGATACCATGTACTGTGAGACCTGTGCATCGGTAGGCCTGGTGTTCTTTGCATACCGGATGCTTCTGTCAGAAGAAAAGGGAGAATACGGGGATGTAATGGAGCGTGCGCTTTATAATACGGTGCTTGGCGGCGTGGCTCTTGACGGAAAACATTTTTTTTATGTGAATCCTCTGGAGGTGGTTCCTGGTAAATCATCAAAGGATCCTGGAAAGAGTCATGTAAAATGCGTTCGTCCACAATGGCTTGGCTGTGCGTGCTGTCCTCCCAATCTTGCAAGGCTTTTAGCTTCTGTGGAGCAGTATGTGTTTGTACAAAAGAAAAATAAGCTTTTAGTCAATCTCTTTGTGGAATGCAAGGGAAGCTTTGAAATAGAAGATGGTAATTTGGAAATAGAACTAAAGACCGGATATCCATGGGATGGCGGCGTGGAAATGAAGCTGAATTACAGTGGAACCGCCAGTGTCAGTCTGGGAATCCGGGTACCATCATGGTCTGATACTTTTGATGTGGAAATCAATCAGGAACGTGCAGCTTTTGAGGCAGAAGACGGATTTATCTATGTGAATCAGGTTTTCTCAGAAGATACAATTTGCCTGAAACTGGATATGCAGGCAAAGCGCTGGTATGCCAATCCGCTGGTGGAAAACGATCTTGGGAAATTTGCGGTTTCCAGAGGTCCCCTTGTGTATTGTCTGGAAGAAGCAGATAATGGAACTAATCTGCACCTGTTGTCAGTGGAAAAACAGGAGGAGTTTGAGTGCAAATTTGACGATACCATGCTCGGAGGAGTGGGGGTGATTACTGGCTCAGGCTGGAAGACAGAAACAGACAGTGAGGCAGAAGGGCTTTACAGAAAGAAGAATGCCGCAGAAAAGAAAACAAAGACGAAAATCAAATGGATTCCTTATTACAGCTGGGCCAACAGAGGAGAAAATGAGATGCGAGTGTGGGTCAGAGAAGAGAATTAGTGTTAAAAGAAAACACAACCGCCCCTACCGGATTGAAAACGGCAGGGAGCGGTTGTTTTAATATTTTATTATTCTGTTAGTTGTTCCGGTATCCTAATCCATTTCCGTTACCTCTGTGGTGATAACCCATTCCGTTCCCGGTACACCCGCCTGTGCCACAACCTGCGCCAGTACCGTTTCCGTCACAGGCTGCCTGCCTTTCGCGGATTGCGGCAAGCTGTGCATCTGCCTGTTCCCGGGTCAGTGTTCCGTCAGCCACTGCTTCATTCAGCCTGTCTTCGTGGATATCAGCCACTGCCTGTTGGAATTCGCCTAATTTTCCTGCTTCAGAGGCAATTGATCCGTAACTTTTTCCGGCTTTTCGTTCTGTTGTTACCTCATCCAATGTTTTTCCTGTAATACCTGATACTGCTTCGGCTGGCGTCTTGTAAGCGGCAGCTGCAAATGAGGTCATGGTTGCAGCTGAAAGGGCAAGTGCAAGGGCACATCCTGTAATTACTTTTTTCTTGTTTTTCATAGTTTGTAAACTCCTTTTGGTCTGGTTATTTTCCTTTCGGTAAGTTCATAATAACGTTTGCATGTGGCACGAATGTGTCAGAAATGGTTTATTTATTTGTCATTTTATTTTTTGTGCCACGAAGTTGCCTTATTTCGCTGTTATATTTATAATTAAATCACAGGAGGTATGTCATATGTCTATTATGCTGATCGCGGACGACAGTCCCCAGTTATTAAATATCTTAAACAGCGCTGCCAGGAAAGAGGGTTTTGAAACGGTACTTGCTCAGGATGGGCAGCAGGCGTTAGAGGAGTTTTATGCAAGGAAACCTCAGGTTGTACTGCTTGATGTAATGATGCCAAAACTGGACGGTTTCCAGGTCTGTAGGGAAATCCGCAGGCAGTCCGATGTTCCGGTTATCATGGTAACTGCCCGGGGGGAGGATTTTGAGAAGATCATGGGTCTGGATATTGGTGCTGATGATTACATTGTAAAACCGTTTTCACCAGGAGAGGTTATGGCGCGGGTGAGAGCCGTTCTGCGGCGCATTGATAAAGGTGCCGGAGATACGGGAAAACTCCTTTCCATTGAAAACCTGGTCATAAATCTGGAAAATTACAGTGTTCTGGTTGGTGACAAGCCCATACTTTTAACAAAGAGGGAGACGGACATGCTCTGGACGCTTGCAGGCGGAAGGAATCGGGCCTATACCCGTGAGATGCTTCTGGATCTATTGTGGGGATATGATTATTATGGTGATCCCCGCACCGTTGATTCCCATATGAAACGGCTGAGAGCCAAGCTGGAAGAAGTTCCCCATCCTACCTGGGAAATCCGTACTATCCGGAATGTTGGCTATAAATTTGAGGTGCTCCCATGAATAAAAAAATAGTCTGGAAACTGGTTGCATCTTTCGCAGCAGTGCTCCTTTTATTCACTGCCATATTGGGCGCTGTATTCGTGTCCATGTTCCGGCAGCATACCATTGCTATCAACCGTTCTTCCATGGAAAAACGGGCGGTTTCCATTGCAGAAACCCTGGCACTCTATGAAAATGGAGAAGGCGGAGCCACTCAGTTTGGTATGGGAATGGGAATGGGCCATCATGCAATGGGAGGTTATGGGGCATATCTTCGATTTTTGGATCAGGTGGCCATGGCGACGGTGTGGATTGTAGATAATGACAGGAATCTGATATCCGCTGGTCATGATGGAGTTACTTCCAAAGAGGAACTTCCTGAGAATGCGGAGAATATCATCACCCGGGTTTTGGAAGGCGAAATTACTTACGGAGAAGAATTTTCAGGGTTATTAAATGCACCGACTCTCACCGTAGGCGTGCCCATCCGCACAGCAGACGGGATTTCGGGTGCAGTACTTCTTCACTCTCCAGTCAGTGGAGTAGATGAAGCGGTGCTTCAGGGGTTATCTGCCTTGGGAGCAGGTGCAGTCATAGCACTGATTCTTGCAGGTATGGCAGCAGTGTGGCTGTCTTACCGATTTACCAATCCCCTGCGCCGCATGAATGATGCGGCCAGATGTCTTGCCGAGGGTGATTATACAGCCCAAACCGGTGTTGACCAGGCCGACGAATTCGGCCAGCTGGCCCAAACCATCGATCTGCTTTCCAAACGCCTGACGGAGGCCAGAAAACAGCAGGCGGCACTTGATCAGATAAAGCAGGATTTTGTGGCAAATGTTTCTCATGAACTTCGTACACCGGTGGCAGTTTTGCGGGGATCCTTAGAAGTGCTACGGGATGAAACCATCAATACCCCGGAAGAAATAAGAGAGTACTATGACCAGATGTTAGCGGAGAGCAGACATCTGGAACGGCTGGTAAATGATCTTCTGGATCTGTCGCGTCTGCAGGATGATCAGTTTTCCCTAGATATGGAAGAGGTAAATCTTTGCGATATCATACGGGATACCCAACGGGCGATCCGCCGTTCTGCAAAAGAGAAAGAGCTTCAGTTGCTGGTAAGCTGTCCGACAGAGGAATACATCGTGGATGGAGATTACGGACGCCTCCGCCAGCTTGTTTTAATACTTCTTGATAATGCTGTTAAATTTTCCAAACAGCAGGGGACTGTGGAACTTACTCTTGCAAAGAATTCCCAAGGCTGCCTGATCATGGTAGCCAATGAAGGTGAGGAGATTCCAGCTGAAACCATGCCACATCTTTTTGAACGGTTTTACAAAACGAACAGCCCTCAAAACCGTTCTGGCACAGGACTGGGTCTTGCAATTGCAAAGCAGATTGCGGACAGGCATCATGCGCAAATCCGCGTGGAAAGCGACAATGAGAAAACTCGCTTTTTTGTTATATTTTAAACATTCTTGCTACTAAGCATTCCTTGTAGTATGATGGATTTACGGAAATACAACCGTTAAAATCCATGTGGATTTGAAAGGAGAAGGTATTATGAATGGGGAAAACAGAATGCAGGAGGAAACAATGATTTCTTCCTTCGACGGCACAAAACTGAGATTTAAAAAAGATGCAGTGGAGAATCCCAAAGCGCTGATCGTCATTGCTCATGGCTTATGTGAGCATTTAAACCGGTACGATTACTTTACGGAAAAGCTTAACGAGAATGGCTACAGCGTTTACCGGTATGATCAGAGGGGACATGGAAAATCAGAGGGGAAAAAGGTTTATTTTAAAGATTTTAATGA
>JAQSYE010000092.1 GCA_029256305.1 Lacrimispora sp.
TGTATCTGTGTCCGGGATCAGATTGCAATAAAGTGGGTCCCCCTCAAAACATTCTGTCAGCAGCTGCTTTAATTTCTCAATATCCTTTTTTTGCACCCGATACAATCGGTCACTTTCCATAATCCTGAACCTCTTTTTTTAATCTTTTTCACGGTGATTGTAGCACAATAATCATCAAGCTTCAATGGATTTTCAAAGATATTGCTGTTACTTCCTTGCTTGTATTTATCCTACCATTATTATATAATGATATTTATAAAATGGTACCGCAAAATACAAGAGAGGGGCATGCATAACATGATCGATATCAGAAGGTTTATTGATTTGAAGGCATTGCAGTCGATTCAGGACCAGTTTTCGGAAGCGACGGGGTTAGCGGCAATCGCGGTAGATGCAGAGGGTAAATATATAACAGAAGGCAGCAATTTTACTGATTTTTGCATGAAATACACAAGAAATAGTGAAGAAGGCCTAAAGCGGTGTGAAGCCTGCGACAAAGAAGGAAGAGGAACTTACTTCTGCCATGCGGGGCTTATGGACTTTTCTTCCGACATTATCATTAAAGGAGAAAAGGTGGGAGCGATCATCGGGGGACAGGTTTTGCCCTCACAGCCAGATGAAGAAAAATTCCGTTCCATTGCCAGAGAACTTGGAATCAGCGAAGAGGCATACATCAGCGCACTGAAAAAAGTGCCTGTACGCTCAGAAGCCACAATCAAGGTGGCTGCACAGATGCTTGGCAGCATAGTGAATCAACTGGTTAATTTTGAATACATACAGGCAATCTCCAGCAAAAGAGACAGTGTATTGGATAAAGAAATTGACAGAATCAAAAGCTCTTTGAATGAAGTTACGGCCAAAACTCATGACCTGCAAAAAGTGGCGTCCATGGAGAATATTCTTTCCATCAATGCCTCTATTGAAGCGGCCAGAGCCGGTGATGCAGGAGTTGGTTTTGCAGTAGTAGCGAGAGAATTCGGGGAAATCTCAAAAAGTTCCGGTGAGGTCTACGAACGCATCCATGAACTGGTGGCGGATATTCAGAAATCAGCCAGAAACCTGACTGAGATAATCTAATCATTCCTCCATACATCATAAAAGGGCATGCACCTATTCCCGTGCATGCCCTCTTTTATTTTATTCATCCCAGTTGTGATAGGTCGCCTGAACATCGTCTTCTACATCCAAAAGATCCAGAATCCGGTTCATCTTCTTTAATGAGTCCTCATCAGTCAGCTCCACCCAAGTCTGTGGAATCATCGTAACTTCAGCCTGAATCATAGGAATCTTAGCTGCTTCCAATGCTTCACGTACTGCACTGAACTCCTCTGGTGCAATGAGAACTTCGTAGCTGTCCTCTTCCTCCGAGAAATCTTCTGCTCCTGCATCCAGAGCTATCATCATGAGCTCATCTGCATCCATATCGCACTCTTCTTTATCTATAATGATCTGGCCCTTTTTGTCAAACATAAAAGATACACAGCCTGGAGTACCCACGTTCCCGCCGCCTTTTGTAAATGCGTTTTTCACATTGGCAGCAGTCCGGTTTTTATTGTCTGTCAGAGTATCTACGATGATGGCCACTCCGTTCGGGCCGTATCCTTCGTATGTAATTGTCTCATAGTTAACAGAATTGGCATCTCCGGCAGCTTTCTTAATGCCCCTGTCAATGGTATCATTGGGCATGTTGTTGGCTTTCGCTTTTGCTACTACATCACGGAGCCTACTGTTGTTTGCAGGGTCTGGTCCGCCTTCTTTTACCGCTACTGCAATTTCTCTTCCGATAACAGTAAATACTTTACCTTTTGCAGAATCGTTTCTTTCTTTTTTGTGCTTAATATTTGCGAACTTTGAATGTCCTGACATCTTTCCAACACTCCTTTTCTTTCTCTATTTCATCCTCTAAAATTCATAAAATAACATCTTTTCTATTCTATCACTATTTATTTCATCTTGCAAGAAAAAACAATACACAGCCACCATATCCTTCCTGTCTGATACCGGAAAGTTTTGGCAGCTGTGCACGTTTATGAGTCTTTATCAGAGTCTTTCATCTCGAATTCCATCTTTCTGAATGCTTTTTCTTCCTCAGAAAGCGCCTCCGGCTCTTCCTTCCAGACCCGGACTGTCTGAATCATCTTATTCTCCACCTGAAGGATCTTAAAACGGTAACCCATGATGGATTCTTCCGATTCTTCTCCCTCTTGTGGAATCCGGTCCAGTCTGGAAATCAGCAGACCATTTATTGTGTCATAGGAGTCATAATCCTCCTCTTCGAATTCAATGTTTAATGCCCGTTCCACATCTTCCAGCGTAGTCATACCATTCATGACGTAAGAACCGTCATCTGATGGCACAATATATTCCTCATCCATGTCATACTCGTCAAGAATATTGCCTACGATCTCTTCCAGAATATCTTCCATTGTTACAATACCGGAAGTCTGACCGTATTCATCGACCACAATCACCATGTGGATCTTTCTGGACTGCATTTCTTTAAACAGCGTATCTAGATTTCTTGTCTCGGGAATGAAATGAGCCTCTCTTAAAAGCCCTTCAATCTCCCAGATCTGACGGCTTTCGTTCTCTTCTGTCTCAGCCGCAATCAGCGCATCCTTCATGTGAAGAATACCAATGATGTCATCCACGTCTTTTTTATAAACGGGATACCTGGAATTATATCCCTCTGTCAGGATAAATTTCACCGCTTCTTTCAGAGTTGTCTCACCGTCCAAGGAAACCAGATTCTTTCTGTGAGTCATGATATCCGCAGCTTCCTTGTCATTGAGTTCAAAGATGTTGGTGATCATCTCTGCCTCTCTGGCCTCTAGAACGCCCTGTTCATGCCCCTCGTTTACCATAGACATAATATCTTCCTCGGTTACGTTCTCACTATCGGATGTCATATCGATACCCATGATCTTAAGAACAACGGAAGCAATTAAGTTGGCAACCCACGCAAAGGGAATCAGCGGGATCATAATAAAGGTTACTGCGGGAAGCATTCGATATCCCCACTTTTCCGGATTCTCAGCCGCACAGCGCTTTGGAATTATAATTCCGAAGCTGATAAGCAAAATAATTAAAGAGGCACCCACAAGGAAAAGACTAAATAAAGATATCCACCGGTTCGGGCCATCGCTCCCCCGGCTTAATATTGCCTCAAGCGAAATTCCAAACTGCCCTAATACAAACGCTCCCGTAACCATCCCAATCAAATTGGTAGTTATCTGAATCGTGTTTACAAATCTGGTCGGTCTGTTAACAATATTCAGCAGTTTCGCCGCCTTCTCGCTGCCTTCTTCCATCTGATGTTCCAGTTCTGTCGTATTCACATTCTGAATCGCCGCACCAAATCCATAAAAAATTGCATCCAATACGATAAAAGCAATAAAAATAATCACGCGTATAAGCGGATTGCCATCGTCCATCTGAAAATTCTACTCCTTTTGTTCGTTTTCTTTCGTATTTTTTCTCACAACTATTTAAGAATATACCATTTTATCAGCATTCCGTCAATGGTGAACTATGTATTCAGTTCTAAGCTGACTCTTAATGCACAGTCCACTTCCTGCTGCAGTTTCTCATCAATATGACAGATCTTTTCTTTCAGCCTCTGCTTGTCAATGGTTCGCAGCTGTTCCAAAAGGATTACCGAATCCTTAATCATATCGCACTTTTTCGTATCCAGCTCCACATGGGTAGGCAGCTTTGCCTTATTCATTCTTGAGGTAATCGCTGCACAGATCACAGTGGGACTGTGCTTATTACCGATGTCGTTTTGTATAATAAGAACTGGGCGAATCCCGCCTTGTTCAGAGCCTACTACCGGTCTTAGATCGGCATAATAAATGTCTCCACGTCTGATTATCACATTCTCACACTCCGTCAATTTATTTAAGTCTATTATTGACCTACTTTGACTCGTGTATTCACTTAAGTTTTTCCGCCGCATACCTTATCATATGATACGGACATGGAGTTGGTTATCGCACCTTTAAAAAGCTATTGTAACAATCGTTAAAATAATCTTTGGTTCCCACCACTTCTCCTTGCTGGAGATAAACCCTGGGCACCCGCTTACTGATGTCACAGATAATTTCATAATGAAAACCGCCGCACCGCTCAGCCAGTTCTTCTACTGTAATCTGTTTCTCACCCTGTCTGCCAATCAGAACAACTTCATCTTCTTCCTCCGCTCCGCAAATGTCAGTGACATCAACCATAAACTGATCCATGCACACCCTGCCCAGAATCTTAGCCCGCTTTCCTCGGATTAAGACCTCTCCTTTTCCAGATAAATTTCTTGGATATCCGTCCCCATAGCCCACAGGGATTGTCGCAACTGTCATCTCCTGTTCAGCAGTAAATGTTCCTCCGTAACTGACGGAAGTCCCGGATCCGATTTTTTTTATGTAGGAAATGGCACTCTTTAATTCCATGGCAGGTTCCAGCTTTACAGGTTCTTTTTTAACCTCTGAGGAAGGATACAGTCCATAGATGGAAATGCCTGCGCGAACCAGATGAAAATTAGCTTCCTGCAGATCCAGTATCCCCGCACTGTTTGAACAGTGAAGGACAGGGATTGTAATTCCTCTTTTGCCCAGCATTTCAACAAATGCCTGGAACCGTTCAATCTGTGAGCCGGTTGCTTTTTTGTCTGTTTCATCTGCCTTGGCAAAATGAGTGAAAAGCCCTTCTGCATAAATACCCGGCAGTCTGCAGATCTGTGCCGCTTCCTCAGCCGCCTCTTCTGTCACCGGATATCCAATCCGGCTCATACCCGTGTCAAGCGCCAGATGGACCACAGCTTTCTTTCCAGCCTTTTCTGCCAGTGATGAAAGACGCATCGCTTTCTTTAGCTGAAATATGGCAGAACTGATATCGTAATCCACCAGCAGCTGATACCCATCGAAAGGAACTACTCCCAGAACCAAAATCGGCTTTGTGATCCCATGTTTTCTTAATATGACACCTTCTTCAGCCGTAGCTACTGCATATCCCCATACGTAGGAATCAATTGCCAGCGCCACCGGAACAGAACCATGACCATATCCATCGGATTTTACAACTCCAATCATCTTTGTGCCCGGCCTTAAATTTAATTTCATGGCTTCCATATTGTGCCGGATTGCATCCAAATCTACTGTTTCATATACCCTTCCATATGTTCTCATGTTTTATTCCCTCGTCTGCTCCTGCAATATTATACCAATCTCATCTGCCAGTTCCCTGGCAAGGAGACTGTAATCTCCATATTTTTTCTTTCTCATATCACCTGCAAGGCCGTGAAGCCATACACCTAATGCTGCCGCATCCGGTTCTTCCAGTCCCATTGCCAGAAGCCCTGCCAGTACTCCAGTCAGAACATCACCTGCTCCTGCCTTTGCCATGGCATTATTCCCGCTGCTGTTCACATAGGTTCTCTGATCATTAAGCGCGGCAATGGTCACCGCATCTTTTAATATACAGGTAATACCAAACCGGTTGGCATACTCTCTGGCTGTCTGTATGAGATGCTTTTTAATTAATTCCACTGAGCTTCCGGTCAATCTTGCCATCTCTCCCAAATGAGGAGTAATGATAATGTTTTCCGTGTAATAACTGGTAAGCTCCGGATAAGAAGCAATGGTATTAAGTCCGTCTGCATCCACAATTACAGGAACATAGGCATTTACAAGAACGGATTCTACCAGATTTTTTACATATCCTTCCCGTCCCAGTCCCGGTCCCAGCACAATCACACTTGCCCATTCACACTGTTCAATCAAAAGTTGCTCAAAGTTCTCCGTTTTCTTTTCTGCTTCCGTGAAGTGGTAGGAAACAATGACTGCCTCAGGAAGTTCGGTCTGCAATATCTCCCTGTTTTCCTCCACTGTAAAGATCCGAACTAGGCCAGCTCCTGTGCGGTAAGCGGAAAGTGCGCTTAAAAATGCCGCACCACTCATATTTTTAGATCCTGCAACCAGAAGGACTTTGCCAAAGCTGCCCTTGTTGGAATAGGCAGGCCGTTTGGGAATCAGTGCCGTATCTCCCTTATGAAACGTAAAATATTCTGTTTTTACATAATTTATGCTTTCAGGAGGAAACCCGATATCTTCCACAATAACCCTGCCGCTGTATTCTTTTCCGGGGTAAAGCATGGTACCAAGTTTTTCATAACCAAATGTAACAGTTAAATCTGCGGGGATGGCAGTTCCCATAATCTGTCCGGTATCTGAGTGAATGCCGGAAGGAATATCCACTGCAATTGTGAATCCAGGTTTGCACCTGATTATGGATTTTATCATATCCAGATGTGTTCCAAGAATCTCCCTGTCAAGACCAACACCAAACAGCGCATCAATCAGCAGACTGCATGTTCCGGATCTCGCTTCTAATCCTTCCGACACATCAACTCCCGTTTTTTCTGCAATGGAAAGCTGGGTTAAATATTCGCTGCTTCCTTTCTCCTTTTTACCAGCAAGAATAACCAGAACTTTATAACCGCTTAGATGAAGCATTCTGGCAGCAGCAATCCCATCCGCTCCGTTGTTGCCGCTGCCGCACAGCACCCAGACCGGATCCGTCTGTTTTACATGATTGACCGCTTCTCTAAAAACGGCCAGGGCTGCCCGCTCCATCAGTACCAGCGAGGGGATACCAATCTGCTCTATGGTATATTGGTCCACCTGTTTCATCTGCTCTCCCGTTACCAGATATCTCATACTGCACCCGCCTTTCTCCATAGCAAACTGCCGGCAGCAAAGAGACTTTCTCTTTGACTGCCGGCAGGCATATTAACTGTTCTTTGCTGTTTGTCTGTACTTATCCGATTCCTGATCCTGCATGTTGCAGACCCGGTAAGAAAGTCTCATCAGACTCTCTGATAGGTGTACATTCTCTACCACTACATCATCCGGCACGGTTAAGTCCGTATGAGCGAAATTCCAGATAGCCTTGATGCCTGCCCTTACAAGACGGTCTGCTATTTCCGGTGCCTTGGTCTTTGGTATGGTCAGGGCTGCAATCTGAACATTATTATCTATTACAAACTGTTCCAGATCATCCACGCTCCGGATCTCGATTCCGCGAACAACCAGACCGATCAGACGTGGATTGATATCAAACATTCCTTTGATTAAAAAACCACGCTTTTCGAAATTTGCATAATTGGCAATCGCCTGTCCTAAATTGCCTGCACCAATTATCACTAAATTGTGCTGTCTGTCAATTCCTAATATCTTTGCAATCTCTGTATATAAGTATTTCACATTATATCCATAACCCTGCTGTCCAAATCCACCGAAATTGTTAAGATCCTGACGTATCTGAGAAGCGGTCACTTTCATACGCAAACTCAGCTCATTGGAAGATATCCGTTCTACTCCATCCTCCATAAGCTCTCCCAGATGACGATAATACCTGGGAAGCCTGGCAATCACTGCTTTTGAAATTTCTTTATCTGCCACATCTTCACCTTCTTATACTTAGAATTAAACTATCACCATTATAACTGGGTGATAAAATAATGTCAAACGAGTTTTATGATTGTATCCTTGAAAAATAAATGGACCTATATTATACTAGTGCTATTGTCCCATTTTATTCAGGAGGAAAGAGACCATGATTCTCTCATGCAGTAATATCAGTAAAGCATTTGGCACCAACGAAGTGATTAAACGCGCTTCCTTCCATATAGAAGACCACGAGAAAGCCGCCATTGTAGGAATTAACGGAGCTGGTAAATCCACTCTGTTAAAAATGATTATCGGCGAACTTGTGGCCGATGAAGGAGATGTGGTCATATCCAAAGGGAAAACCTTAGGTTATTTATCACAGCACCAGGAGTTATCCGGAGACCGGACTGTCTATGAAGAGGTTCTGGAAGTGAAACGTCCGATTATGGATATGGAAGCAAAAATCCGTAAGTTGGAGATGGATATGAAACATGTCTCCGGTGATGAACTGGAGGAGATGCTCACCGTCTACAGCCGTCTAAACCATGAATTCGAACTTCAGAACGGCTATGCCTATCAAAGTGAAGTTACCGGCGTATTAAAGGGTCTTGGTTTTACAGAAGACGAATTCCAAAAGCCGGTATCTGCTCTGTCCGGCGGTCAGAAGACCCGAGTTGCCTTAGGAAGACTTCTCCTCACAAAGCCCGATATCATTCTGCTTGATGAGCCTACCAACCATCTGGATATGGATTCCATCGCCTGGCTGGAGGGTTATTTGATCAATTATGACGGAAGCGTAATAATCGTGGCCCATGACCGGTACTTTTTAAATCGGGTGGCAACAAAGATCATTGAGCTGGATAACGGCATAATGTCCGTTTACCAGGGAAACTACACGGAATACAGCAGTAAAAGGGCCATGATCCGGGAAGCAAAGATGAAGGCCTATCTCAATCAGCAACAGGAAATTAAACATCAGGAAGAAGTTATCGCTAAATTAAAATCTTTTAACAGGGAAAAATCCATACGCCGGGCAGAAAGCCGGGAAAAACTGTTAGACAAGATCGAAGTGTTAGAAAAACCATCCGAAGTCAATGATGAGATGCGCATCCAGCTGGAACCCAATGTAATCAGCGGAAATGACGTTTTAACGGTCAGGGATCTAAAAAAATCATTTGGTGATAATCTCCTTTTTAACCACATCGGGTTTGAAATCAAACGAGGAGAACGAGTTGCCATTATCGGCGGCAACGGAGCTGGAAAAACTACGATTTTAAAAATATTAAATTGCATACTGGCCCCCGATCAGGGAGAAGTCTCCTTAGGCTCCAAGGTACATATCGGCTATTACGACCAGGAGCATCAGGTGCTTCATATGGAAAAGACATTATTTGATGAACTTCAGGATACCTATCCATTCATGAACAACACCCAGATCCGCAACATCCTGGCCGCTTTTCTTTTTACAGGAGATGACGTATATAAGCGGGTTAAGGATTTAAGCGGTGGGGAACGAGGACGAGTTTCTCTGGCAAAGCTTATGCTTTCCGAAGCCAATTTTCTAATCCTTGATGAGCCGACCAACCATTTAGACATTACATCTAAGGAGATATTGGAAGGTGCTTTGGTCAATTACACCGGTACTGTGCTTTACGTATCCCACGACCGTTATTTTATCAACAAAACTGCCACACGAATTTTGGACTTAACAAACCAGACCCTTGTTAACTACATCGGAAATTACGATTATTATCTGGAAAAGAAGGATATTATGACAGGTCTTTTGAACCCAGTGACAGAAACTGCTTCTGTTGCAAGTGAAGAAGCATCCGATACAAAACTTGACTGGAAAGCCCAAAAAGAAGAGCAGGCAAAGATCCGTAAGCGCCAGAATGAACTTAAAAAAACGGAAGAAGAAATTCACAAACTGGAAACCAGGGATGGGGAAATCGATGAACTGCTTGTAAAAGAAGAGATTTTCACAGACGTACCAAAACTCATGGAATTAAATCAGGAGAAAGAGACGATCAGCAAACGTCTGGAAGAACTTTACGAGCTTTGGGGCGAACTGGCCGAATAGAACAAGGGGAAAGCTGTTTTTGCAGCTTTCCCTTGTTTTATTTATCGTTTAAAAATTTTTGATCCTTCATTGTCTGATAGACATCCGGGTAATAAACATTCTGATAGATTCCTGAAGTGTATTTACTCCAGTTCCCCTCCTGTTCGCGGCCCGCTTCTTTTAAATATTCTTCCATCTCCATATCGTATCGGTCGATGACCTCTTCCATTCCCTCTCTGTGATATTCTTCATCATGACGGAATGTGGAAAATGGAAGTCTCGGTTTTTTATGAGATTTATCTTTGGGGTATCCCACTGCCAACCCCACTGCCGGATAGGTATATGGAGGCAGATTCAAAAGCTTTATCAGTTCTCCGGGATTCTTACGAACTCCACCAATGGGAACAATCCCAAGTCCCATGGACTCTGCGGCTATAATTGCGGCACCCATGGAAAGCCCTGCATCAAATGTTCCGGCCATGGTTCCTTCTACACTCTCATGTATCACCTGAGTTAGTCCGTTCTTCTCGGCTGCAAGATCGGTTTTATAAAAATCCAGTATAAAAAGGAGAAAAACAGGTGCATCCTCCACCCACTTCTGACCACCTGCCAGCTGAGCGATCTTCGCTTTTTTTTCTTTTCCTTTTATAACAATAACAGAGCTTTGCTGACCGTTAATAGAATTAGGCATTGCCTGAGCAGCTTTTAAAATCTCATCAATGGCAGCGTCATCAATGTCTTTATCAAGAAAGCTTCTGATTGATCTATGATCCTGAATTGTTCTTATTGTCTCATTCATATATATATCTCCTTTTATTTATATGATTACCACACATTCTACATTGATACCAGCAGAATGAAAAGTGTCAAAATTGCAGGAAACCATTATACAGCCCCTGATTTGCCGCTAATACTCTTGTTTCCTCAAAGAATGAAGGCTCAAAAGCAGGTAGCATCTTTTTACCAGCCGTCTTCCA
Organism: Lacrimispora sp.; assembly: GCA_029256305.1. Lineage (GTDB taxonomy): Bacteria > Bacillota > Clostridia > Lachnospirales > Lachnospiraceae > Lacrimispora. The sequence continues at coordinate 10,479 of JAQSYE010000092.1, forward strand.
GGCAAACATCTCCATCCATAATATGTATAAGTGTTCTGTCGCTATAACCAGAATAAGAATACTGGGTAATAGTTTCATTGATTTTCTCCTTTTTAATTTTATAAAATTAAGTTTTATTAAATCTATTTTTATAATATTCTATAATTGCTAATTTGTCAACTTAATTTTAAATAAATAAAAAAGCAGCGCTGAACCAGCATAGTCCCCCTGACAGCCTTATAAATGTCTACCATTGGGATTATTCGCAATTCAACTCTGCCTATATAATATCTTTCTTAAAATACCAGTCACCTGGGGCGCTTCCGCTTCCATCTCCGACCTTGTGGACGCACTTCCCAAATATGCTGCAGCCAGCTTTCCAAAATAAAATTTCATATCATCCGAATAGTAATCCGGTATATAAACAAATTCCTCTACCAATGCTTTATCCATGGATAAATCTGTGGCTTCCTGGAGTGTTCCGTTATAGCATCCATATTCATATCCAATATATTCACAAAATGCTTCCGTGAGATCAGACGGATTGCAGATTTTTATCTTCTTATAGGTAGTATCCAGTGTATGACAAACATAGTAAACACCGTTTCCGGTATTGGGCGCAGAAAAATACAGCTTGTCCGGATAATAAAGTATCTCCCAGCCCTGTTCAGTAAAACGCTTCATCCAGTCCCTTGGCAGATTCTTGGACGCCTCCGTAAAAGCCTCCTTTCGCTCAGCGGAAACTGTATCATTCTTCTTACTTTGAACCACGATATCGAAATTTCTGTTCCTGTTTCCAGTTTCGTCCATATAAATGAGGCCGACATACTGATTTGCAGCCATCTGCCCGTTATCAAAGAAATAGTACCTTCCTCCTGTCACGTACTTATATCCAGAAGAAGCCATCTCACCTTTTACGGAAAACCAGTACCAGCTTCCATCCCGGTCATGAAACCATCCTTTTTGAGCGGTACCATCCTCATTGTAATAATGCCATTTTTCCTCTTCGTCGTTATAACACCAGCCAAGCTGCAACTCTCCGGTCTCTGCAAACAGATAATCCATGCCGCGGATTCTCGTCCAGTCCGTACTCATATAACCATCAAAGCCGAAATAATACCAGCTTCCGTTAATCTGCTCCCAGCAGTTCTTTTTGTAGGTGCCATCCTCTTTTATATATCTCCAGCCACCGGAATCTTCCTTCCATTGCCATTCCCTTGAGACTTCCTGCAGATTAATGGCACTACTTTGTTCCTGCCCGCTTTCTTCTGAAGCCATGGAACTCATCACGCTTCCCATACTCAGGATGATCCCTGCTGAAATTACTGCTAACCATCTTTTTTTCAAGGGTAATCAGCACTCCTTCCACGCCGTCTGTAATCTAGTAAAATTTTACTATATTTTCACAGAAATGTACAGTTTACAAAATCTGAAGTTTTTGTGAAGTTTTCCCAAACTTTTCTTCCCAATCTTTCCGTTTTGGGATATAATAAAAGCCAACATATTCTTCAGAAAGAGAGGGTTCCCCATGAAATGGAAACGCGCCCTGGCGGTTGCAGGTCTGGTAGTAATCTGCTACCTATATCTCATTGCTCTTGTATCTGCATTTTCTCATAGTGCACAATCAAAACAATGGCTGATGGCCTCAATTTATTCCACTGTTGTTATTCCCGTATTTATATATGCCGCCCAGCTTGTTGCCCGTGTTATAAGGCCGGATGACAAAAAAAGTGATTCCGACAGTACGGACAAAGAACAATAAAAAAGAGAACGTCCTCATTCCCAGTTCCCATGTAAAAAAAGCAGAGACAGTAGGAATACTAATTCTACTGCTCTGCTTAATGTAATTATCACGTTTCGTATAGTCCAATACGGATACAAAGACGGTTACTCGCAAGAAGGCTACGAATGGACCTAACGATAGATGATATCGTCTCTTCCCGGTCCGTTGGAAACCATGGTAATCGGAGTCTCAAGTTCTTTTTCAATAAATTCAATGTAGTTTCTGCAATTCTCAGGCAGATCCTCATACTTTTTGATTCCCCTGATCTCACATTTCCAGCCTGGAAGTGTGGTATAAACCGGTTTTGCCTTATTAAGCTCCACTGTATTGGGGAAATCTTTTGTGACTTTTCCGTCAATTTCATATCCGATACAAATAGGAAGCTCATCTAAATAACCAAGTACATCCAAAACAGTAAGTGCTGCCTCGGTAGCCCCCTGAATTCTGCAGCCATATCTGGAAGCCACTGCATCGAACCAGCCCATACGTCTGGGCCTTCCTGTTGTTGCGCCATATTCACCGCCGTCACCGCCGCGGCGTCTTAACTCGTCTGCCTCATCTTCGAAGATCTCGCTAACGAATGCACCAGCACCAACTGCACTGGAATATGCCTTTACAACCGTAGTAATGTTCTTGATTTCATATGGAGGAATGCCTGCGCCAATGGCACCATATGCTGCCAGTGTGGAAGAAGAAGTAACCATGGGATAGATTCCATGATCGGTATCCTTTAAGGATCCAAGCTGTCCTTCCAATAATATATTTTTACCTTCCTTAATTGCATTGTGAAGATAATTGGAAACGTCGCAAACAAACGGTTTTACCATCTCCCGGTACTCAAGCAGGGTCTGAAATAATTCTTCCGGATCAATGGCTGGCTTATGATATAAATGTTCCATTAAAACGTTCTTCATCTCACAAACGCTCGCTACTTTTTCCTTTAATGACTCTTCATCAAAGAGTTCGCATACCTGGAAACCGATTTTTGCGTATTTATCTGAATAAAATGGTGCAATCCCTGATTTTGTGGAACCAAAGGACCGTTTTCCAAGACGCTCTTCTTCATACTGATCAAACAGAATGTGATATGGCATCAGGATCTGTGCACGGTCAGAAACCAGAATAGATGGCTTTGGAACTCCTTTGCTCACAAGATCATTGACTTCCTTAATTAAATAAGGTATGTTTAATGCCACGCCATTGCCGATAATACTGGTTGTATGGTTGTAGAAAACACCTGATGGCAGAAGGTGAAGGGCAAACTTGCCATAATTGTTGATAATAGTATGTCCGGCATTGCTTCCGCCCTGATACCGGATAATGATATCGGACTCTTTTGCCAGCATATCTGTGATTTTACCTTTTCCTTCATCGCCCCAGTTGGCGCCTACGATTGCTCTTACCATTCGATTAATCCTCCTATGAGTGAAAAAA
>JAQSYE010000093.1 GCA_029256305.1 Lacrimispora sp.
GTTCCCCAAACCAGCATAGATCCGTTCTGAATTATATAGGAAACAGCAATGGTAGCCAGAACCGTATAGATTGGCAAGGTCCCCTTTGCCACAAGCTTACTGATGATGCCCTTTTCCAAAACCATTCCAAACACCAGCATAATAATGAAAACAATGACTACCGTAAGAACAAACGGAATGTGAAAAACCCCATAAAAGGTATATCCCAAAAATGCGCCTAATGTAAGAATATCGCCCTGTGTAAAGTTAAGCATTCCTGATGCTTTGTAGATCAGGCTGTAGCCCAGGGCGATCAGTCCGTAAACACAGCCCAGCACAAGGCCCGAAACAAGAATCTGTACTATCATATCCTACCTCCAAGGAAACCGCCTATATTCCGACTAAGCGGAAATAGGCGGACCACTCTATGTGTTTTATCACTCTGCCAGTTTAGAAAAATTTCCTGCCTTAAGCCACTGATTAAAGTCTAAGTATTTTCCATCAATAATAATGTAATCGTTGAGAGTATGAAGCCCTTCCCGAGTTCCGTCAGTGAAATCAAGCATGCCTCCAAGAGATTTAAAATCCTTGATCTTGCTGATTGCATCTTTTATTGCTTCCTTATCATTGCTTCCTGCTATCTTCGAGGCCTCCCAGAATACCATCATTGCATCCCAGCTTCTGTATGCACAGTCATGGAACGGCATTACACCATACGCTTGAAAGTAAAGCTCCAAAAATTCCTTCATTTCAGGATCTTTCGCTTCTTCAATACTGCTGTATACCACGTATGGATAAGCAAATACCCAGTTGTTGACTGCATCCCCTGCAACATTAATTGTATCCACCGGAATTCCCTCACGGTTAAAGCAGAGTTTATTAAATCCAAGCTGCCGCAGCTGCTTTGCAAAAATTGCCTGAGTCGGACCATTGGTAGAACAGAATACTGCGTCTGGCTTAGAATTAATCATCTTAGCCACCTGACCGGAAAAATCAGTATCCCCTTCTGTGTAACTTTCAATGGTAGTAACATCAATTCCCGCCTTTTTAGCTTCCTCTATAAACGTTTCAGCACTGGTTTTTGCGGCATCATCAAGACCGCGGAATACTGCAACCTTCTTAACCTCCAAATCCAGCATCCTCTCAGTGACATGAGGCATGGAAAGAGCGGTGTTTAATCCTGCGCGGAAAACGTATTCCCATCCTTGCAGCATCCATGTGGGACTGTTGCCTGTTCCAATCGTAGGAATCTTTGCTTCATTATAGATTCCACCTGCTGCAAGTACATTGCTGCTTGTTAAAGATCCCAGGATGGCATCCACCTTATCTACCTGAATCATCTTATTGGCAATCTTAACCGCTTCCTCCGGTGAACCCTGATCGTCATAATTCACAAGCTTAATCGGTACCCCGTTAAAGCCACCCTCCTTATTAATCACCTTAACTGCCAGTTCAGCCGCCATATTGGCAGATTCTCCAACCTGTGCATTGACACCAGTGAGTGGCTGCGGATTACCTATTACAAAAATCTCTCCGCTCGAAGGTGCACCCGTTGTGCTCTCCGAAGCGGCTGCACCAGTCGTGGTTTCTCCCGTCTTTTTACTTGCTTCCCCAGCTCCGCATGCGGTTAAGAACATGGTTAAACTTAAACCGAGTGCAAGAATTTTAGATAACTGCTTTTTCATTTTTACTTCCTCCATTTTTTTATTATCTTAAAAAGATATCGTGGTTAACTGAAAGCCCCTTCTCCTGACTTTCAAAGATTAAAGAAATCAAAATCCTCCTTTTATTTTTCTATTATTTTACTTATATTTAACTAATATATCAGATCCAATATAGCCACATAATATACTAATAGAAGTTGTAAGTCAAGATATTTTCTGTATATTTTGTATAATTTTACTCTATTGTGTAATATTTGATTGTTATATTTGCATATTTGAAACATTTTAATTTTCTGTTTTTTGTATCTATTTCTTTTCCAATAAATCGTTCTTTCTGCCCTCATACAGCCACTTTTTTTGAGTCGCAAAAAAAGAATGCTGAAAATGTGCCTTTAAGGCATATTCTCAGCATTCAATATTAATTAAACTAATTCATCTATTTTATGATATTACATCATGGATTTTTTAGGGAAAATCAAGTCCATAGCATTATTCCAGGAATTCCTGATATGCCTTTTGTAATTTTCAAGCACCTCTTCATCATTTTTACAAAGCATTGAATTGAGTATTTCCAGATGCTCTTCAATGGAAAGTGTATAATTTAAGTTAACCTTTGCACAATATACTCGTATCCTGTTACTATGATCCGCCACCACATTCAGTAATTCTTTTAAAAAGCTGTTTTCAGACTGAGAAATGATTGTATTATGTAAACAGTCGTCCAGCCCGGTGTAATATTTCACATATTCTTCATGGTCTTTAAACTCAGGTGGATTCTGAAAGGAATCATACATTTTTTTAAGCCAATCCTTGCTTAATCTGCCGTAACACTGTACCGCTATATACGGCTCATTCAGTAAACGCACCTCATAGATTGCATTGACCAAATTGTAATCGATTTCTCCGACTAAGGTTCCTTTTCGCGGATAAATTTTAACAAATGAATCCTTTTCCAATATTTGAATCGCTTCGCGGATGGGAGTCCTGCTCATGCCTAATTCTTTCTGTAACTCCATATCAGAAATATCCTGCAAAGGAAGATATTCGCCCAGTATAATCTTATTTTTTATATACTCATAGGCATTTGATACTTTGTCTTCTTTCACCGATTTATTCATGTTTGCCCCCTTCTGCTATGATAATTCAAGGCATACAAATCGCCTCATTCATCATAATCACGTAGCAAACTTCAGAATTTCGGTTTGCTCGTCTCTAGTTTATTTCATTAATTATCGAATTGTCAACACTTATTTCGATAATTATATAACAATATGATTCAATTTTGAAATTATCTCTCTATATATGTATTATTTAGCGATAAAAATAGAAATTATTAAATATCCTGCACCTAAAATGACAATAAAACTGCAGATGCTGCGCTTGACTGTACGTACCAAACACCACATCTGCAAATTGGCCATGCAATATAGAGTTTTTTGATAATATTTATTATACATGATATTATCGCATTTATGCAACCATTATACCATAAATATAGTTTATTAAATATAAAAATTCAATATACAAAGCCAGCCATTGGACTATATGCGTTGCATTTTTGCAACATCAATGGTATGATACTTGCAGGAGGTAAGAACATGTCAATCACTGGTCAGAGAATTAAAGAAAGAAGAAAACAATTAGAGATGAGCGCCGACGATGTCGCTACTGAGTTAGGCGTTTCTCGGTCTACCATATTCAGATATGAGAACGGACACATAGAAAAAGTCCCTGCTAATGTTTTAGAAAAACTGGCGGCCATTCTTAGAACTACCCCCGCTTATTTAATGGGCTGGCAGGATGACTGTTTAGAACATTCAAATTTCGGTTGGGATACTCCTGCATGGACTGAAGGATCTGCAAATGGAAGCGAAGGCTTCGTTAAGGAAGATGAAGGAAAGGGCTATCACAGCAATGACAGTTTAGGTGCCATGATTCAAAGCGCTAATCCAGACGACAGGGATAAGATCACTGCCATGGCAAAGATTTACCTGACCCTGACGGATTCCGGGAAGAGAAAAGCCAACGATTATTTGGTGGATTTATCCGAACAGCCAAAGTACCGCAAGCCATCTCATGGCGCCACTTCCCAGGTCTTTTTAGAAGAGAAAGAATGACTTTATCTGACTGTTTTTTTAAATTTATTATTTGTAAAAAATCTTGCGTCTGGTAATAAAATCTTGCTGATTTGTATTTCATTTTATGATAAAATAAAAAGGATTTTTTAACACAACAATACTATAGAAAAGCAGGAACAGTTGAACTATGGAAGCGAAATTAGAAAAAAAATTTGGACTATTTACGGCCATCGCGATGGTTGTAGGCATCGTGATTGGAAGCGGTGTATTTTTTAAAGCCGAAAAGATTCTGACTGCAACAGGGGGGAATTTAAAGCTGGGAATTCTGGCTTGGATAATCGGCGGCATTATTATGATTTCCTGTGCGTACACATTTTCTGTTATGGCTACAAAATATCAGTACATCAACGGTATTGTAGATTACGCGGAAGCAACCGTGGGTAAAAAATATGCCTATTATGTAGGCAGTTTTATGGCGATCATTTACTATCCTACAATTACCTCCGTTCTTGCATGGGTGTCCGCACGATATACCTGTGTCATTTTTGGTTTTTCCATAACCGGCGGAGAGTGTATGACCATTGCCTGTCTTTACCTGATCTCCAGTTTTACAATCAATGCTTTATCCCCCGTTTTAGCGGGAAAATTCCAGGTAAGCACTACTATTATCAAACTCATTCCTTTATTCCTAATGGCAATTGTCGGAACCTTTACCGGCCTTCGCAACGGAATGACTGCTTACAATTTTACGCATACCGTATCCGCAAGCACCTCCCACGGACTATTTACAGCTGTTGTTGCAGCCAGTTTTGCCTATGAGGGCTGGATCATTGCAACCTGCATCAATGCGGAGCTTAAAAATGCAAAAAGAAATCTTCCCCTCGCTTTAATTACCGGCACCTTAATTACCATGGCGGCGTATATTCTGTATTACATCGGGCTGGCAGGTACTGTTAAAAATGAGGTAATCATGGCGGGTGGTGAAGCAGGAGCCAAGCTGGCATTCCAAACTGTCTTCACCTCAGTAGGAGGCAATCTGTTATTTGTGTTTGTAATTATCTCCTGCCTTGGCACCTTGAACGGCCTGATGCTTGGCTGCACCCGCGGAATCTATTCTCTTGCAGCAAGAGGTTTAGGACCCAAGCCAAAAGTTTTCAGTCAGGTGGATTCTATGACCAACATGCCTGTTAACTCTGCTATTTTAGGATTATTTCTTTGCGGTATCTGGCTGTTCTATTTTTACGGAGCAAATTTAACTTCCAGCTGGTTTGGATTTTTCACTTTTGATTCTTCCGAACTTCCTATTGTAACGGTCTATGCTTTATATGTTCCTATCTTTATTATGTTTATGGTAAAGGGCAAAGAACTCAACTTCTTTAATCGCATAGTAATGCCTTGCTTATCTCTTGCAGGCTGTGTATTTATGATTATTGCCGCATGGTTCTCACATGGAATGGCTGTTGTTGCTTTTCTTATTGTATGTCTTGTTGTTATGGTATTTAGTGCTTTGCTTTTGCATCGTTCATGATATGATACCTCCTAAGCAGACAAGGTAAATAACCAAAATCTACTTAGGAGGTATTTTTATGCCTAAAATCTATATTCACTACATATAAAAATTGTAGAGCCCCAGGAAAATAAACCATCCTTCAATTCTTGACTGAGCAGTTTATTTGTGCTAACATAACAGTTGTTATGTCAGTAACGTAAGATTGGAGTCAACGACTATGAAGCAGAATTGGGAGAGCTCGTCTTCACCGGAGTCCGATGCTGGATCAACCCGTGAGCAGCTTATAAAAGCAGGTATAGAAGAATTTTATGAAAAAGGTTACAGGCAGGCCAGCCTCCGTAAAATTTGTTCTGCATGCGGCGTAACCACTGGCGCTTTTTATTTTCACTTTTCCGGAAAACAGCAGCTGTTTTCTGCCATTGTGGAGCCAGTCGTTGAACAATGGACCAGTTTGAGCAATGTCCTTGCGGACCGGGAGCTTAAAGACCAGTCCACTGCTCTGGACAACGACCGGGTTATGATGGATCTTGAGCTCAGACACCGCAGAGAAATACTCATATTGCTGGAAAAATCCTCCGGCAGCGGAAAAGAGAATTTTCTGGACAATCTAAAGCAGGAGTTGGGAAATCACTTCATGACTCATTTTACCAAAGCCATCGGTCATGTCCCCAATCCGGAGTTTATACGACTGCTGGTAGATATGCGCATTTATGGAAACATTCAGCTTCTAAAAGGGAATTACGACAGAACACAGACATTATTTTTCAATGATCTGCTGGCTCATTACGCCGAAGGCGGGTTTACACATTTAATTGAAAACTGTAAAGAACGGTTATAGAATCCAGGGCAAAGCGCCCTGGATTTTTTATATAACAAAAACAGGCAGATGTTATGCTGCCCCATTAAAAGGAGGTATTTTGACTATGAAACACCCAAACTACGGAAACTGGATTTCCAAATCCATGATGCATTTTCTCTGGGCCGTAACTGCCATATTCCTGGCGCTCGCCCTACTTTTCACCTATCTGTTCCAGGTGAAAATTCTGGCTGCTGTCACTCTGGTGCTGACCCTATTGTCAGCCATCCTGTCCGTGTATCACCAAGTCTGCCGCCACGCGTTTTCCTTCACTGGAGGAGGAGTGATGAACTGCATTCATAAGGAATTGCTAAATCATCTCTCCTGGAACGGAAACGGCACTCTTCTAGATATCGGTTGCGGCTCCGGCGCGCTTACCATCCGCTGCGCCAAAGCATTTCCCAAGGCAAAAATAACGGGAATCGACTACTGGGGAGCGCAATGGAACTATGCCAGGGAACAGTGCGAAGAAAACAGGCGGATTGAACAGGTTCCACCCATTACCTTCTTAAAAGGCGATGCCGCCGCACTTCCGTTCCAGGATGAAAGCTTTGACGCCGCAATCAGCAATTTTGTCTTCCACGAGGTTATGACTCAGCCAGATAAACGCAAAGTTGTCCGGGAGGCTCTCCGGGTCGTAAAAAAAGGCGGTGTTTTTGCCTTTCACGATTTATTTGAACAGAAGAAACTATATGGTGATATAACCGAATTGGTAGAAGAACTAAAAAAAGAGGGAATTACAGAAATTAATTATCTCCCTCATACAGAACATATGGATTGTATTCCCTCCTATGTGAAAGCACCGTGGCTGCTGTCAGGGCTCGGTATTCTTTATGGGGTGAAATGATTCCCTGCAAAGGAAAACCCACAGGATTGACAGCAGCCCTAAGGATAGAGTATTATAAATACCAAATACGAAGATCCGGAAAGTACATATTAATAAGGTTCTGACAAAAAGGAAGGAGAGTGATGTCATGGCAAAAATCAAAGATTTTACTCTGGAAAACATCAAGGAGATCTGTGAATTTGGCAAGGCAATCTCCTCCCCTGTCCGGCTGGAGATTATTAAACTGCTGTATCAGGATAATTATTCCATAAGCCAGATAGCAGAAGTTCTTGATCTTCCTCAGTCCAGTGCTGCATTTCATTTAAAGCTTCTTGAGGCTGCAGACTTAATCCGCATGGAGGAGCAGCCCGGAAGTCATGGAACCATGAAGGTCTGTAGCCGGAAACAGGATTATGCCAATCTTTGTTTTCTTCCCAGAAGCAGCCAGATCAATCAGGTGTTAAGCATGGAGATGCCGGTGGGCGCATTTGTGGACTGCAGCATATTTCCTACCTGCGGCTTATATACGCCCAACGGAGTTGTTGGAATGGAGGACAAGGAGTACAGCTTTTATCTGCCGGAGCGGATGGAGGCCGGACTTTTATGGACATCAAAAGGACATGTGGAATATAAATTCCCCAATCAGCTGCCGGCCGGCAGACTGCCTGTGCGCCTATCTTTTGCCATGGAGATATGTTCGGAAGCACCTGGATATGCAGAAAATTGGAAATCTGACATTACCCTATGGGTGAACGGTATAGAATGTGCCACCTGGCGCTGCCCTGGAGATTTCGGGTCAAGAAGAGGAAGACTTACACCTTCTCTTTGGCCCAATGGTTCCACTCAATACGGCATTTGGGTCAAGTGGGAGCTCAAGGAAGACGGAACTTATATTAACGGAGAACAGACCTCTAAAGTCAGGCTCCGTGATATCGCGCTTTCGGAAAAATCTTCTATTACGATGGCCATAGGTAATAAAAAAAATGCAAAGTATGAAGGCGGCTTTAATCTTTTTGGAAAGACGTTCGGGGATTATCCCAGGGACATTCTAATGGAGATCGAATATTAATTATATTGATAGAAAAATGGACAACTGTTTGGAAAATATATTCATTTTCCAGATGGTTGTTTTTTATTTCCTTCTGTTCGCAAAACAAAAGATCAGGGATATAACAGAAATTCTATTTTTTCGAAGAAAAGGAAAGGCCATTACAACATTATTACTGTTGTTAATGTTAAATATGTACAAATATTATTATTATATAGGTTTTAATATATTGACTTACACAATAAAAAGGTGTATTGTTGCTTTATGATATCAGTATTACTGTTGTTAATTCTTTCTTTTTCAGGAATGACGGCGTGCTGATTTATGGTGTTAGAAGTTAAACAAAATAAGGAGGTAATTATGAGAAGGAGCAAAAAATGGATGGCTGCCATAGGTGCCGCAACATTGGTTATGGCAGCGATGGCAGGATGCACAGGCAACACATCAACCCAGACAACCAAAAGTACTCAGGCGGCAAAAGGGACACAGGAGAACAAGGAGACTGCTTCCGGAGAAACGTCGGCAGCTGCGGAAGAAACTAAGAATGTCAACGACGATGGAACAGTCAACAATCCTGAAAAGGTTGCAGTAGATGCCAACAAGCTGGTAATGTGGTCTTTATTCAGCGGAGGCGACGGCGGCTTTATGTCGAAGATGATTGAAGATTACAATGGTACCAATCCTACGAAACAGGTACAATCCATCATGTTGGTATGGGCGGACTATTATACCAAACTTCAAACTGCTGTTGCCGCTGATAAAGGACCGGATATCGGCGTATCCCATGCATCTTCCCTGCCCCAATTAGTGGAAGATGGTGTGGTTCAGCCTATTACTCCCTATCTTAAAGAGTTGGGAATTGATCTAAGCCAGCATTATTCTCAGGCCTCCATAGATGCCGTTACTTTTGACGGTGAAGTTTATGCGGTACCATTGGACACTCATGCAGAGATTATGTATTTCAATAAAAGTATATTAGAGCAGGCCGGAGTTGCCTTAAACGAAACCGGAGGGGTCGATATCAAGAGCGCTGATGATTTTTATGCTGTCTGTGATAAGATAAAAGCAGTGATTCCAGAAGATGGTTCTGTCATTGCCCTCACCAGTAACGGTGATGATCCCTACCGCTTATGGTGGGCCTCCTATTTCCAGATGGGAGGTACTCCTATTGTCAGTGATGACGGCAAAAAGGTGACTCTTGATAAGGAAAAAGCAGTTAAGGCAGCCGAGTTTGTAAAGGGACTTTACGACAAAGGTTATGTTAAGGAAGGCATTGATGACCACCAGAAATTCTTTCAAAGCGGCAAAGCAGGAATCTGCATTGGTGGAACCTGGGCAGTTGGAGCTTTTGAACAGACAGATAACTTAAACTTTGTGCCTGCACCATTTCCTAAGTTCTTTGATACAGATAATTGCTGGGCAGATTCCCATACCTTCATTCTTCCTACAAAGAAAGCAAGGAATGAGGCAGACAGCAAGGCTGCCGTTGAATTTATGGTATCAGCGTCCATGAATGGCGGCGTGACCTGGGCCGGCTCCGGTCAGATCCCGGCATGCACAGAAGTTCTTGCAAGCGAGACCTATAAGGCTCTTCCATACAGAAGCAGCTATATGTCCGAGGTAGAAAAAGCTGTTCTTCCTGCCAAGGTATCAACTTTTAATGGAATGAAAAAAGGCATGATTGACAGTCTTGACACCATCTGGACAGGAAAGGGCGATGCAGCAACCGGCATTGATACTCTTTACGATGAGATTGAATCGAATCTTCCGTAATAACAGATAAACAGAGAGGGGGATATTTCCCCCTCTAATTAAGAAGGTTTGTATGGTTGGGAGGACAGAGCTTTGAGTAAAAGCAGAAAAATAAGAGATATGGCTACAGGCCTTGGATTGTGCTTTCCTTTTTTGGTCTTATATACGGTCTTCACCATATGGCCGGTTATCCAAGGACTGTATGTGAGCTTACATAAATGGTCCTTAATGGGTAAAGTGAAATTCGTAGGGCTGGATAATTATATTAAATTTTTATCAGATCAAAAATTTGTTGATGCACTGAAACATACGATCATCTTTGTTGCTCTTTCCGTTCCATTTCTGGTGATCATGGCTTTGATACTTGCCCTATTTGCCAACCGGCCAGTGAAGATCAGGAGGGGATTAAGGATCGCATATTATCTTCCAAGTATTATTTCTGTTTCGGTTGCGTCCTTTATTGCAAAATATATGTTTGCGCCCTATATGGGCTTCGTGAATGGAGTTTTCCATTTGACCGGCCTTTTAAAACCAGGATCGGAAATCCAGTGGCTCATTGATACAAATCATGCATGGGCAGTAGTTACCATAATGACCGTATGGTGGACCGTAGGTTTTTCCATGCTTTTATATTTATCTGCTTTGCAGGATATCTCTCCTGAGATATACGAAGCTGCGGAAATCGACGGGGCTTCGAAATGGCAGCAATTGTTATCCATTGTCCTGCCGCTGTTAAAGCCCGCCACCTACTTAATCGTTATGCTGCAGATTATTTCAAGCTTTAAAGTATTCGGTCAAATCCAGTTAATCACGGCTGGCGGGCCAGCCGGAAGCACAAAACCTTTGATCCAGTATATCTATGAAACGGGCTTCACGAAAAACAATATGGGATATGCGGCCGCCATGTCATATGTATTGTTTGCCATCCTGATCGTGTGTACCCTAATACAGAAGGTGATTCAGAAAAAGGGGGAAGAGAAAGATGAAGCATAAGAAAGTGAAAGCCGGTAGTGTTGTTTTAACCTTTCTGTCAGCCGGGATAGCCATTATTTTTCTGGCACCTGTGATCTGGGCCTTCTTTGTATCCCTGCAATATGAAGGAAAGCAGATTAAAAGTGTAGTCAGCTGGTTTTCTCCTCCTTATACCTTTCGGAATTATCTGGATCTGATCATCGGCTCAGATGTTGCCAAATGGCTGCTTAATTCCGTGATTGTTGCAGTTCTTGTTACAGTTTTAACCATTCTTTTCTCTGCAATGGCCGCTTATGCTCTGTCAAAAATCAAATTTATAGGAAGATCGAAACTGTATTTTTACTTTTTGCTGGGACTCATGGTCCCCGGTGAAGCCACCATTGTTCCTTTGTTTATCACAGCAAACAGCATCCACCTCATTGATTCTTACGCGGGCCTGATTCTGCCATCTGTGGCAGTATCCATGAATCTGATTATCATGGTTACTTTTTTTAAGGGGATTCCTGATTCCCTGATTGAAGCTGCCAGAATTGACGGCGCCGGAGAGATTACGATCTTTGCCAGAATCATCATGCCACTATCAAAAGCAGTCCTTTCAACTATTAGTATTTTTGCATTTATAGGGAGCTGGAATAATTATCTCTGGCCCCTGCTCTGCTCTATGGACAGCAGTAAATTTACATTGCCTGTGGGAATCCCCATTTTTGCCGGTACCTACACCGTGGATTACGTAAAGCCAATGACGGCCAATATGATTGCGTCAATCCCAGCTATTATCATATATCTGATTTTTGAAAAACAGATTGTGCAGGGAATTACCATGTCCGGCGTTAAGGGTTGACATAAGTATAAATCAGATAAAGGAGAATCAACTTAATGTTATGCTATCAAAAAGATTATCCAAGACCACAATTTGTCCGTAAGGACTGGACCAGTTTAAACGGGATCTGGGACTTCGGTTTTGACGACAGCGATGAAGGAGAAACCGAAGGTTGGTATAAAAGTTTCCATGGAGAAAAAGAGATCTGTGTGCCATTTACCTATGAAACAAAGAAGAGCAATCTCCACGAAGAAGAGATTCATCATTTTGTGTGGTATACCCGCAGGTTTCAGGCTGAACAGGCAAAATTAACTCGCAATAAGCTGCTACTTCATTTTGAGGGAAGCGATTTTTTCACAAAAGTGTGGATTAATGGTCAGCTGGCCGGAGTGCATGAAGGCGGATATTCCCGCTTTTCCTTTGATATCACAAATCTTGTAACGGATGGTGATAACCTCGTAGTAGTAAAAGTAGAGGATCATTTGGATCCACAGCAGCCTCGGGGAAAGCAGCGCTGGATATCTGAAAACTTTGGCTGCTGGTATGTCCAGACAACCGGGATCTGGAAGACCGTATGGATGGAGTATGTGCCCAACTACAGCTTGCGCTCTGTGAAAATGACTCCGAATTTGCCAGAAGGCAGACTGGAACTGGAATATACGGTGGATTGTCCCGAAGCTTTTGACGGAAGAAAACTGGAAGTGGAGGCAGTGGTAAGCTTTGGTGGCAGATTTGTAACAAAAGCACTGACGGCCATAGCGAAAAATCCCACAAAAATCTCAATTGATCTGGAAGCCGCAGAGTCAGACTATCCCTGGGGAATTCGTACATGGTCTCCTGCCGAACCCAGTCTTTATGACATCAGCTTCCTTACCCGATTTAATGGGGAGGTGTGGGACGAAGCAGGGTCTTACTTTGGAATGCGTGAGATACGGATCGAAGGTCCCAACATTCTTTTAAACGGAGCACCGTTGTATCAAAGGCTGATTCTTGACCAGGGATATTGGGATGAATCTCATTTGACCCCGCCAGATGAAGAAGCGTTGATTCAGGATATTAATAAGATCCACGCACTGGGCTATAATGGTTTAAGAAAGCACCAGAAAACAGAGGATGAAAGATTTCTTTACTGGTGTGATGTGAAAGGAATGCTGGTCTGGAGCGAAGCACCTGCTGCCTATGTCTATTCCGACAGGGCTGTGGAGCTTTTTACAAAAGAATGGCTTGATATTGTGAAACAAAATTATAATCATCCTTCCATCATTACCTGGACTCCTATTAATGAATCCTGGGGAGTACCTCAGGTTAAGACAAATAGAACGCAGCAGCATTTTACAGAAGCCATCTATCATCTGACAAAAAGCATTGACCAATACCGTCCGGTAATCGTAAATGACGGTTGGGAACACACCGTTTCCGATATCATAACTCTGCACGACTATGAAGAGGCGGGCGAAATTCTGAAAAAGCGGTATACGCAATATAAAGATGAAATCATGACAACGGAGATTTACCACTCCACTTCCAGATCCTCTTTTGCAAACGGTTTCTCCTACAAAGGCCAGCCGGTGATCATCAGTGAATTTGGCGGCATTGCATTTGACAGCGACAAGGAAGGATGGGGATACGGGAATAAAGTCGACACAGAAGAAGATTTTTTAAAACGGTTTGACAGCATTACAACTGCCATAAAAGAAATCCCTTATGTGTGCGGCTACTGCTATACCCAGGTTACTGATGTTCAGCAGGAGGTCAATGGTCTGATGGATATCAGGAGAAATTATAAGGTGGATCCTGAGAGAATCAAAGAAATCAATAAAAGAAAAGTGACCTACTGGAGAGATGAACTTCGGTAGAGTAAAATTCAAGAAATGCTTTATACAGCCCCCTCTTTGTTTATGTAGACGGATAGGGGGCCGCTTTTTATAGTTAACTAGACATAAGAGGATATTAACCTGGATACCTCTCAATTATAGTTTCCTGCCATTTCAACTTCTCTCGCCAGGCATCCCAACTCTCTTACTGACTCCTCTATGGTACTTAAAGCCGCCAATTCGAGAATTTTCAGAAGCCTTTCATAACAATGATCCGGTTTATATTCAAACCGTTTGATATATTCTTCTATTCTTTTCCGACTTGGAAAATACGTATGATTCAGTGCAT
Source organism: Lacrimispora sp. (assembly GCA_029256305.1). GTDB lineage: Bacteria > Bacillota > Clostridia > Lachnospirales > Lachnospiraceae > Lacrimispora. The sequence continues at coordinate 13,669 of JAQSYE010000093.1, forward strand.
ATAGTGCCTGAAGCAAATGATCTAACGAGTTCTCCAGCACCTGATGATAAAAAAGAACTTCTTTCCTTAAAATTACTCTTCCCAGGTTCTCTTCATCAAGCACCCGGGAGATATGATATTGAAACAGCTTATGAAATAATTCAGCTGGTTTTCTCTTCACCATTGCTTTCATATCTGTCCAAACAGAATCCTCCTCATATAGTATATTAATGGTTTCAACACTGGCCAGCCTTCCGGTTGAATAAAATCCACCTGTCATTCCCAAATGCTTTCCCTGTAATGTCTCTTCCAGATACGCAGCCATCTCTTTCACAGTAAAATACATGGGCATAACTTCAACTCCGCCAATTACCAGTATATCTCCATACCCCCACATACCACCATTGCATACATTCATGATGCATTCAGAATATTGTCCCGCAAAAGCAGAATATATCTGCTCACGTTCTCTCTGCTCCGGAATATCCGTGCAAAGAACAAACAAATCAATATCACTCTGTCCCGGCACAAGTTTCGCATTTATGTCACCTGTTTGCGCTATACCTTTTACATCTTTACATTTTGATATTTCACACGCCAGGCTATCTTTTATTTGCATAACATTCATGTCTATTTCCTTTCCATTCATTCTAAGCTATTCCCAAAAGCTTACGCCCGACCTGCCATACTGATCATATATGGAAATTACTTATTCATAGATCTTACCTTCATCTTTCAGACACTTAATCAATGATGAATACTTTATCAATGGAATAAGAAGCAGCCCGCCAGCAATTAACAGAAGCACTCTAACCGTCAATATCATAATATCTGATATGGGAGATGTATTCGGAATAAATGTCATAGTTCCTAACAGAAGTATCATTAGCACAGCCCAAGTATAAGCTCGCTTAATCCATCTGTATATGTCCAGCTTATCAGCTAAATCTGTGTGCAGTTCAAATGATTTTCCGTCCCTCTTTTTCTCCAAAATCAAAAGTTCCTTATTATACCCTCCGGGTGATGCAGCAATCCGTCCCATTCCTGACGCATATGGACGCAATTTTACCTTTCCATAAGAATAGTTGAGATTCATGTTTTTGGTAAAGGTACGAAACCCCATGCTTTCAAGATATCCGCGATAGTCCTTTGCCTGGGAATAAGCCTTATGTCCCACATACTCCACTGCATACTCATATTCATTCGGTTGGCATTCATCAAAAATATAGGAAATCTTACCGCATTTCTTTAATCGAAAACCGCACTCAGCCATACTATTCAGCCATTTTTCCTGTCCGTCCGCAAAATCAAAAAAGTATCGGTATACTATTTTACTCACCGCTTTTACCTCCTATAATAATCGTTGATGCCAATTTCAATATTTCTCCAATTCGTTGTAATTCTTCCTCTGTTTTTTGTTTTCCAATATCAGTTATAACATATTCTTTTTTCTTGCCGTTGAATTCATCGCCATAAGGAACAATCCATTTTTTCTTTACCAACGCATTAATAGCTCCATACAAAGTTCCTGCACCTAAAACAACCCGCCCATCTGTTTTTTTATCAATAAACTGCATAATACCATATCCATGATTGGGTTTATATACAGCCAGCAAAACAAGAAAGGTAGTTTCAGTCAAAGCACCGCCTTTTATATTATCCCGAATAATTATCGCCTCCATCTGTTATTACGTTTAGTGATATAAGTATATATATATCACTAAACGTAATAACATTCAAGCTTTCTTAACAGATCCTTTATTGACATCCCTATTTCTTTTTTGTAAAATACCCAATAGTTCACACCGATTATGTGACCTGCCGTTGCATCATGACGATTATTATTTCGGCTTATAAAGCATACTATAATTAGCGCCGTGAAGAAGTAACAAGACTTTTGTTGTGATATTTACTTTGCAGCAAAAGTTTTTTTGATTTGAAATAAAATAAATATAACAAAGAGGATGAAATGGAATTATTATCAAAAAAATCAAATATTTCTAAATTAACACTTGGAGGAATCCTGGTAACATTAGGTGTGGTATATGGTGATATCGGCACCTCACCGCTTTATGTAATGAAATCGGTACTATATGGAAACGGTGGTATTCAAACCGTCTCAGACGATTTTATTCTTGGAACCTTGTCCCTGGTATTTTGGACCCTCACCATATTAACAAGTATAAAATATGTATTTATAACATTAAAGGCTGACAATAATGGAGAAGGAGGTATCTTTTCACTTTTCACACTGGTCAGAAGCCGCTCCAGATGGCTGATCATCCCTGCAATGATCGGAGGTTCTGCACTGTTAGCAGACGGTATGCTCACTCCGGCAGTAACCGTAACGTCTGCTGTTGAAGGACTAAAACTGCTGCCCGTTTTCCACGATCTGTTCGGAGACAATCAGAGTAATATCATTGCTTTGGTTATTTTTATCATTTGTATTCTGTTTTTTATTCAGCACCTGGGTACTGATTCCATTGGTAAACTGTTCGGTCCCATCATGTTTTTATGGTTTAGCAGCTTAGCACTTTTTGGTATTATCAATCTCGCGCAAAATCCTTCCCTGCTGCGCGCATTGTCACCCTATTATGCTATTAATACACTTTTCAGCCCCAACAATAAACTTGGATTTTTTATTCTGGGCAGCATATTTTTGTGCTCAACCGGAGCAGAAGCACTTTACTCTGATCTGGGGCATGTAGGAAGAAAGAATATTTATTTCACCTGGCCATTTGTTAAAATATGCTTATTACTCAACTACTTCGGTCAGGGCGCATGGATTTTATCCTCAAAAAGCAATCCTGCTTTTGCCTTGGCAGAAGATATCAATCCTTTTTACCAAATGATACCCCATGGTCTGCTGGTATATGGCATCGCAATTTCTACCCTTGCCGCAATCATTGCATCACAGGCTTTGATATCAGGTTCTTTCACACTTGTGTCAGAAGCAATTAAACTGAATCTGTTTCCGAGACTCCATACCATATACCCCTCCCCTTCAAAAGGACAGCTTTATATTCCAGCAATCAATCGAGTCTTATGTATTGTCTGTATTGGAATTGTACTTTACTTTCGAAATTCCGAAAAAATGGAATCAGCCTACGGTTTGGCGATCACAGTCACCATGCTTATGACAACCATTCTGCTGTTTAACTATATGCGGAAGAAGAAAACACCGATTCTGCTTGCAGTCACCATGCTCATTTTCTTTATGAGTTTTGAAATTTCTTTCTTCATCGCAAATATCGTTAAGTTTTTTCATGGCGGATTCGTAGCTATTATCATTGCCGTGTCAATCTTATTTATCATGTATCTGTGGGATAGAGCTCATGTGATAAGGGTACGTTATGAGGAATTTGTACCCGTTGATAATTATATAAAATTACTGACTCAGTTAAGCCAGGATCCGGATGTTCCCAAATATGCCAGTAATCTGGTGTGCTTGAGCAAATGTCCGAATCCGAAAGAAATCGAACGTAAAATATTGTACTTTCTTTTAGATAAACGACCGAAAAAAGCCGATGTGTACTGGTTTGTAGACGTTAACGTAACTGATGAACCTTATCAGGCGGATTACACGATTGAAAAATTCAATACAAACAACATCATAAAAATCCAGTTAAATCTGGGTTTCCGTATTGATCAGAACCTTAATGTATTTTTGCGACAAATATCAACAGAACTGGTGGAGAACGGGGAAATTGAACCACAGTCAAACAGCTACTCCAGTCTTCCAAACCGCATGCTGGGAGATTTCCGTTTCGTATTCATACAGGAAATCTTATCCCATGATGCCACGTTATCAGCCTGGGACTCCTTCGTATTAAATACGAAACTATTTATACAGAAGTTCACAGCTTCCCCCTCAAACTGGTTCGGACTTGATACCAGTGATGTTTATATTGAAAAAGTGCCTATGTTCCTTGGACATTCAAACCGGGTTATTTTAAAAAGAGCAGAACAGAAAAAATAGCACCAAAATGGCGCTGTCTGTCAACTTGACAAAGCAGCGCCATAACATATACTCCCCAGTATATAATTACTTCATTTGGTTTTTTAAAAAGGATACCTCTTCTTTCGTCAAATCCCTTAAATCTGAATTTTCCATAGACGTATCACTGTTTTCTATCAGCAACAATTTTGCCTCTTTCGTCATAATCGTATTATGCCAGAGTGTTGGCGGAATCTGATACACTGCATGTGGTCTCATCTCAACAGTTTT
>JAQSYE010000307.1 GCA_029256305.1 Lacrimispora sp.
CCTCCGATTACAACCACATTGCAGGGTTTCTTTACTTTGTTTTTCTCATAGGATTCCCCTTCATTCACACTGGGATTAACAGTACAGCGGATGGGGCGGTTGATGCCGATACGGTTTCCTGCACAACCGATGTTACAGGAGATACATTTATTAATAAACTCTTCTCTGCCGGTATAGGCTTTGTTTGCCCAGGAGGGATCTGCAATCAGACCTCTTCCGATTCCAATTATATCTGCATCTCCTTTTAGAAGAATTTCTTCAGCGATCTGGGGATTTCGTATGTTTCCCATGGTAATACATGGCTTGTGATACCGGTTTTTTACTGCTCTTGCCATATAGGAGCGCCAGCCATCCTTCAGGTAATTGGCATCAATCTGAAACTGAATGGAACCGTTTAAACCGCAGGATACATCATATACATCTACAAATTCATCAAAGTACTGTAAGTAATTCAGTGTGTCTTCCAACGTGTTTCCACCCTCTAAAAGTTCGTCAGCACTGATTCTTGCGAAGATGGGATACATAGATCCCACTTGTCTGCGCACTTCCTCAAATACCATTCGTGGAAGGCGTGCCCGGTTTTCTGCAGAGCCGCCGAATTCATCTGTCCGTTCATTGGTGAGAGGGGAGAGAAACTGACTGAGTAAGTAGGAGTGGCCTGCATGGATTTCAACCGCATCAAATCCGGCAATCTGAGCCCGTCTGGCTGCCTGTCCGAATTTGATCACGATATCATCAATCTCTTCCCTGCTTAGGGGGCGTGGCAATTCACCGCCTGTCTTAGAAGGGATATCAGATGCAGACACTGGCTGCATACTGGTTCTTGCAGACTGTGCGGAAGCTCCCGCATGATTGATCTGTATGGCAGCACAGGCTCCCTGCTTATGAAGTTCTTCACAGAGCTTATAATAACGGGGAATATAATTGTCATGATCAATCCGGATCTGGGTGGTTCCATTGGAGCCTGACGGGTATTCTACGTTGGCATTTTCCACGATAATCAGCCCCGTTCCGCCCATTGCTCTCTGCCTGTAATAATTGATATGCAGAAAACTCATTTCTCCATTCTGCTCTCCATAGTTGGTTCCCATGGGCATCATGGCAATCCGGTTTTTGATTGTCATATTTTTAACAGTCAAAGGACTAAAAAGCTGTGAATATTTGGATTTCATATAATTTCTCCCTTTTCATATAAATAAAAGTGATCTTAGATTCTCCTTCTATTATAAGCGTTGGGGAATGAAAAAACTAATTGATGAATTTGTGAGTATATATAAAAAATATTTATGGATTCTTGATGGAATTTTCTCTGTTTTCCTTTATAAAATGGATAAAGCGGGAGACTACTGGTGTCTGATACTGATTTTTTAAATAAGCCATATAAAAGCGGCGCTCCCAGCTGGGATTTTTAATGGATATTTTTTTAACAGACAACTGGTTCAATTCAAACATATCCGGGACAATGGCAATTCCAAATCCTGCAGCAACAAATCCTGCAATTACCTGATCTTCCTCGATCTCCAATGCGATATTGGGTGTGGCGTCTATTTTTTGAAACAGGTTGTCCACAATGGAACGAAGTCCGCTTCTTGAGTGGAAAAAAATCTGGGGATAGGGCAGTGTTTCTGAAAGATCTGCTTCGGTCCGGTCTGCCAAAGGGTGGTCTGTGGGAACGATAAGAACCAGATCCTGGGCAGCCACTGGAACGAATTCAATATCCGGTTCATCCTTTGCATAGGAACAAAAAACCACATCACAGGTTTTATCTTTCAGCATGGGGATTAAATCTGCAGTGATGCCGTCATGAAAATGAAAGGCGGCATTTTTTCCATCCTCCGTCTTTAAGTAGCTGGAAAGGGTAAGGGGAATGTAATTGATTCCCAGAGTTCTTAAAAATCCGATCTCAATCAGACCCTCTCCCCGTCCAATCAGCTGCATTTTTAATACTCCGGAATCCAGAATGGATAAGGAGTGTTCCACATCAGATAAAAAATCCTTTCCGCATTTTGTAAGGACAATATTCCGTCCGTCTTTTTCAAAGAGAGATACGCCAAGTTCGGTTTCCAATGATGAAATGGCATAACTTAAGTTGGGCTGGGTGGTGTTTAACTGTGCAGCAGCCTTTGTATAGTGTTCCAGGTGCGCAAGTGTAACAAAATAGCGTAAATGATAAAGGTTCATGGCATTCGTAATTCCTTTTCTGGCCATTGCCGGCCCGTGTCTCAAAATAGTAATAATAATGAAATTATAACATAAAAATAGATAAAAAGCATTTACATAATTGGATAAATATGGTAATGTTTACTTAATTAATAAAGACTGTATTGATTTAAAAACAAATTAATAACTAGGTGTTACTGTATCAGCAGATACAGGCATGACTGGTGATATTTACATGTTTGCTAAAGCAACGTGTAAGTATGATCAGTTTTTTTATTTTTATGGGTTATTAAACCATGGAACCATTGGGGAGAAGGCCAATCCCGTAATGAGCATAAATACATTTTAAAAGGAGGAAATACATGAAAAAGATCAAGCGTATCAGAAGATGTCTGCTTTGAGAAATCATGGACTGGGTTTACAATCAGAAAAAGTAGTAGGAATAAAACCTTACTAAATATAAAAAGGAGAAGGAAAATATGGCAAGCAAGTACGATGGATTAGCAAGAATCATTATTCAAAATGTTGGGGGAAAATCCAATGTTATCAGTCTGACTCATTGCATTACCAGACTGCGCTTCAAATTTAAGGATGAGTCAAAAGCAAACACAGAGATCCTAAAAAACACCGATGGCATTGTAACAGTCATGAAAAGTGGGGGACAGTATCAGGTTGTCATCGGCAACCATGTACCAGATGTTTATGAGGTAGTCTGCAAAATTGGCGGGTTTGGGGAAGACTCCCAGGGATCAGAC
>JAQSYE010000094.1 GCA_029256305.1 Lacrimispora sp.
CACTAACCGGATCATTAAATTCTGCAATATCTTCGTGGGACGTTTTCGTGGAGGCCTTGGATATGTGACCATATTAGCCTGTCTGATGTTTGCAAGCCTCGTGGGATCAGCGGTTGCAAGTACTGCTGCACTGGGAGCAATCCTGATCCCAATGATGGTGGATTCTGGATATGACCGTGCAAAATCTGCTGGTCTGGTTGCAAGTGCAAATCTTGTAGCCCCCATCATGCCGCCGTCTATCCCCATGATCGTATATGGCGTTGCAGCCGGGTGCTCAATTAAATCATTATTTCTGGGCGGAATTGCACCTGCAATTTACTTAACAATTATTATGTGCGGCGTTTGGTTTTTCACTACCCGCAAAGACAATTTAAAAGCAGATACAACAATATATTCCGTTCAGGAAATTATAAAAATATTTATTAATGGGTTATGGGCATTGTTGCTGCCCCTTATTATCTTATTTGGTCTTAGAGGCGGTATCTTTACTGCTACAGAAGCTGGTGTAGTTGCAGTTGTCTATGCGATTGCTGTGGGCGTTTTTGTTTACAGAGAACTTAAATTTAAGGATCTAATTAAAGCTTTCGTGGCAGCCGCTAAAATGTCCAGCGTTGTCATGTTCCTGGCTGCGACCGCCCAGGTTGCCGCTTATATGATGACGATATCCCGCATTCCGCAAATGATGACAGAATCACTGCATGGGCTCACAGCGAATCCGGTCCTGCTTAACTTCGTGCTTCAAATCATCATCATTATTATGGGAACCTGTATTGATGTTGTTCCAACAATCTTAATCATGACTCCCATCATGCTTCCGCTGATTCATGCTGCTGGAATAGATCCTGTCTATTTCGGAGTTGTTTTCACCCTTGCTAACGTACTGGGGCTCACCTCTCCTCCTGTAGGTCCTGTATTAAATGTAGCCTGCGCAACAGGAAAGGTAAGTATGGAAAAGATTATAAAACCAGTCATGCCTTACTACATACTTCAGGTTATCCTGGTGTTCGCTCTAATTTTCTTCCCGCCGTTAGTAACCGTACCTCTAAAGTGGTTTGGCGGTTAATGAATCACAAAAAATGTCTGGATTTCTCCAGGCATTTTTTATTACTTTTTGTACATATTATTTCAGAATTTAGTGTGGTATAATGCTTATATATAATCAGTTAGCTTCAAACTATAATAAAATCACTGATGCCTGAAAGGCTTTTTTATGTCATTTGGAATTTTATCTTCTAAAGAAAGAGGAATAATATTAAGAATGATGAGATTTGGCAGCATGCTGCTCATTCTCAATCAGACCGTAATCATTCATACGTCTCTGAACTTTAAACTCGTTGTATTTGGATTACTTTTTTTAATCGGTTTCAATGACACATGCAGAGAAAAGTATTTCAAAAAAGGCAATAGTATAGGGTTTATGCTTTCCTATCTCCTAAGTAATGCAATTTACGCATTTTTATCAGTAATTTTGATGTGTGACGGAACCAGGTTATATAGTATCGTATTGATCATCGATTTAATTTTCACTCATGAAAAAATTTCTATACCACTAATGGCAGTCAATGTCCTTGCATATGGTATCCCTTATAAAATAAACATAGTCCCGGTATTAAACCGCAACATACTAGTTATAGCTGTCAATTATTTTCTATCGTTCATGGTTATAAATATAATGAGAAGTCTATCTATTGAAAAAGCCAGGGCTAATAAACTAAGTGAAGAATTCAAGATAGCAAATGAAAAACTGAAAGAGTATTCAAAAAAAATAGAAGAACTGACGATATCAGAGGAACGAACCAGAATTGCACAGGAACTGCATGATTCTATGGGTCATTCTCTTATTGCTTTGAATATGAATCTTGAGTTTGCTGAGCAGGTAATAGATTTAAAACCAGAAAAGGCGAAAGAGTCCATAGTCAAATCCCATTCCATTTCAAAAGATTGTATTGGTATACTAAGAAAAGTCGTAACCGTATTAAAAGATGATACGACGATTGAAAGTCTGCATGATCAGGTACTGAAGCTTTTTCAAAATTTTACAGATAGTGAAATGTACCATTTTTACTTCAACATGTCTGATGAGATTGAGAATGAGCCACAGAATATTAAAAGTTGTATTTATGTGCTGATCATGGAAAGTTTAACAAATGGAATGAAACATGGAAAAGCTGATTCTTTCCATATTGATATCAAGAACGAACAGGATACTATTCTGGTCAGGATTCAAAACAATGGACTTGGGTGCCCCGATATAATAAAATCCAATGGTTTAAAAGGGATGGAAAAGCGAATTTCAGATATAAAAGGAATCGTCCGGCTTTATTCAGAAGCAGATCCTGGTTTTGTCGTAGAGGCAAGGATACCCACAGGAGGAACTAAGGCATGATAAAGGTTATGATAGCAGATGATCAGGAAATTGTCCGGGAAGGACTCAAAATGATACTAAGTCTGCACGAAGAAATAGAAGTTGTGGGGGAAGCTTCCAATGGAGAAGATCTATTGGCGAAGATTGGGCAAGAAACACCAGAAGTTGTGCTGATGGATATCAGAATGCCGGTTATGAATGGTATAGAGGCTACCAAACATATAAAAGAAAGGTATCCACGTATCAAAGTAGTGATATTAACAACGTTCAATGAAGATCAGTACATATTTGAAGGTCTGCAACACGGAGTCGATGGATACCTGCTTAAAGATTCAGGCTCAAAAGACCTTTTGGAGGCCATTAAAAGCGCAGTACGGGGAGATATCCTGCTGAATCCTAACATCGCCAAGAAGGTTATACAGGCATTAAGAGTGCAGAAATCTGAAACAGCAAGTGATGAGGTCGCCAGACAATTAAGTACTTTAACGAATAGAGAACTGGAGGTAACAAAACTGGTATTGCAGGGGAAAACAAATAAAGATATTTCCAATGACTTATTTGTTACGGAGGGGACTGTAAAAAACTATGTGTCAAAGGTACTGGAAAAAATGCAGACAAACAACCGATCCGAACTGATTATATTGCTAAAGAATATTGATTTGGGTTAAGAGAAAGATGCCGCATAAAAATGGGGCACCTTTTTGCTTTATATATGAAAAATATGGGAAATAGAATTTATGATCAAATAAATACCCAAAAAACGAATGGGAAATCTGGATACTGTACCATCTTTTTTAAAAAGAAAAATAGCCATCTTTTCAATAAATACATTGAATAAAACTCCTGTAATAAATAAAACTCCATATAACATTATAGTCAGACTCATCTCTTATTCTCCTATGCCATTTTGGCTTTCTTTTCCCATGTTAGAGTAAGGCAGGCAATGATAAATCCGAAGATCCCCATAAAACCAAGAACTGCGGCCGGCAAAATCTGAGTGCTGAGAGAGCTGTTATTTATAGCTGTATCACAAAGGGCTGGAATTGCCCAGTACTCAGGTGTGAGTTTTGATATTACTTTTATCCAACCGGAGGAGATTTCTTCTATTGAGAAAAAAGAGCCTCCAAGTATTCCTGTAAGTGCCATTATAACTGAGCCCAAAATGGTGAAACTCTGCTGTTTGTTAATGAACGGAACAAACAGCATGGAAATTCCAGTCAATGCAAATAAATAGATTGCAAATAGAGCCACTGTAGCAGGAAGATTGCTGATCTGACTCGTATGGAACAGATATCTTCCGGCGATTAGTACAACAGTTGTCAGGAGCAGTGCAAATATGTATGCTGCAATTATTTTGGATAATAAATAGTGCATATATCTTGTTGGAGTTCCTTGAATTCTCTCAAACACATGATTTCCTTTCTCCGCAATCAATGTACGAAATCCTTGAAATACAATGAACCATAGAAACATTCCTAAGAAACCAATTAATTTTGCGGTAGCAATATCCGTTGTTCCCGAACCGCTCCTTAAATCTTTCTCAGTGACAGATATTTTAGATTGGCTGGAAAGGGCTTCCAGTGGCAGGTTAAGATCATTGGCTTCTTGCAAAGTATTGGCTTCGATTAATACAGTCTGTTCTAACAAGGCACTTTCACCAGTATTATTATTCTCAACCATCTCTATATTCAAGCTGCCATTAGATTTCAGATTATCTTCAAAGTTTTTCTTTATAATAAATCCTGACAAGATGTTGCCGTTATTCATTTTTTTAATGAGTTCATTTTCAGATATGCTGACAACATTTATTTCCTCATGCGCCTGAAGCAGGTTTATTAATTGAGCCGAAGAAACACTGTGGTCTGAATCAGCAATGTACAAATCCGTCCTGACACTTTTAGTTGAAAATGTAAATAGGAATGTCAGGAGCAGTGGAGTAGCAATCATGGCGAAAACTGCAATTCGATTATAAAAGAGTAGCTTTAACTGGTTTTTTATCATTGCCGGCATCTGCATTTTTTATAAATCTCCTTTCCCCATACAGGTATAATCCGATTGAAAAAAATAAAAGTCCTATTATAAGCAGCACAATCAGATCCGCATAAATGTACCCCAAACTTCTTCCTTGATAAACATTTATATAACAATTAATCGCCTTACCGTTTGGTATCAGCTTCTGAATGACCTGCAGACTGGCTGGTAGACTGTCTTTATCAACAAAGCTGCCTCCAAGAAAGCTAAATCCATAGAGAATGAAGGAGGCAACGCTGGAGATTGCCATATGATCGTTCGCAGCAGTCCCTGCGCAGAAAACAATGGAACCAATGGCAAAACCGTAACAGATGGTAATAAGTAGCAGATTAATCATATTTCCGAATTCAACATGAAATATAAAGTGACTGATAATCATAACAATTGACATTTGAACAACAATTGCCAGCACTATACCTGCTACTTTTCCAAGTGCATAAAAGATATTTAAGGTTGGTGTTGATTTTATACGAAGCTGAGTATTGTTCAGCTTATCATCAACAATTCCGTGAGCTAATTCAAAGGCCGTTAGTATAGAGAACATAACAGTCATGGCAATGGATTCATACTGCATGATAGTTAATGGGTGAACAACCGTGTTTATTGATTTCCGTGTCAGTTTAACCGGATAGCTGTCATGAATGATTGAACCTGTGATTTCGGTTTTTTTAAGACGCATAAGTTCCAGGTTCCTGATAAATCTGTCTACGATAATCTTCACAATTTGTTTATCAATTTGTTTATTATTATCTGCGATCAAATTAATAGAGCATGGAGAATTATTTACATAAGACTGGCTGAAGTTATGGGGTATATAAATAAATACCGACGCTTTTTTATTATTAATGAACGCTTCCCCTTCTGCATAGTCTGATACAGGTGTGACTGCAAAGAGCTTTTGTACCTCCTGTGATCTTAGTAGATCCAAAAATATATTACCAATGCAAATTTGCTCTGTTTTGCCGTTTACAACATTATCCTCACTATAGAATACAACCGGAAACGCAGGATTTTCTTTATTATTTGTATTTCCGAACATGGCACTTATAATTAGAATCAAAATACAGGGAAACAGGATCAATTTCAAATAAAATACTTTTGATTTTGACAAAAGTTTAATATCCGTTAAAATTAGATGAAATAACTTATTCAAAAGTTTGCCTCCTCTTATTCCCTTAATGATTTTCCCGTAATTTGCAGAAAAATGCTTTCCAGGTTTACTTCTTCGAATTTAAAACCAGTAATTTGAATTCCAATACTCCTTAGTCTGTCTATGATATCCATGACATTTTTAACTGCAGGGTGTACCAGCAGACGAATCTTGTTGCTCTCTATTTCTGCCCGTTCAACACCCCAGATAGAACTTATTTCAGGAAAGATTCCTTCCGGTGCATACTGAAAGAAAACAATTAAGGTATCGCTGGCGTTCATTTTGTCCTTCAATTCCTCCTTAGTCCCAAGAGCAATCAGCTTTCCATTATCTATAATTGCAACCCGTTTGCACAAAAACTCAACTTCTTCCATATAGTGACTGGTATAAATAACCGTCATTCCTTTTTCTTTATTCAATTTTTTGACAGTCTCCAGAATGTGATTTCTTGATTGAGGATCAATCCCAACCGTAGGTTCATCTAGTATCAGTAATTCTGGGTTATTCATTAATGCGACACCGATATTGACCCTTCTTTTCATTCCCCCAGAAATTTCTCCCACAGCCTGGTTTTTCTTGTCAGCGAGTTCGATAATATCCAGAACCTCCTCAACCCTTCTCTTACTTTCGTTACGAGAAAGACCATATAGACTCCCAAACAGCTCTAAATTATCTTTTGCACTTAACGCCTCATAAAGTGCAATATCCTGTGGTACGATCCCCATTACCTTTTTTGCTTCCATGGGAAATCTTCTGAGAGATTTACCGTTTATTTTAATTTCACCTCCCGTTGGTGCTTTTACTGTACTGATCATAGATACCACTGTAGATTTACCTGCACCGTTGGGTCCCAGCAATCCAAAGATTTCTCCATCTTCCACTTTTAAAGATATATGATCGACCACCATATCCGAACCATACTGTTTTGTCAAATCAATTAATTCAAGCATCTGTCTGCTCCTTTCCTATTTCTGATTGAATAAACTAATCATATACTACGAAGGAAGTTAATAAAAGAAACGAAAGTAACCATTAAGCTAGTTACTTTCGTAATAACTAGCTGCACCGGAATCTTACCATAACTTTTTCCGTTTTATAACGGCAAAGGAGCGTTACTTAAAATAGATTAGGAAACTGCTTACGTCTCCATAGTAGATCTTTTAAAACACAAAAAAAGGTACCGAAACCCATTATGGTTTCGATACCTTATCCCGTTCCCGAGGTGATTTGAACACCCGGCCTACCGCTTAGGAGGCGGTCGCTCTATCCAGCTGAGCTACGGAAACATATCTGTACTGCAGGCTTCCTGCAGCACAGTCCAAAACTTATTATATTCATATTTAAAGAATTCGTCAAGTCATTCTTGGATTTATTCCTCTGATTCCTCTGATTCCTTGAATTTTACAGTTCCCTGCATCCAGATCTGCCCTTTAAATCTGCGCCCGATTTCCGGCGTACCTGTCAGATCTTTTTTCGCTATACAGACATGAAATGTTAAATCACTGCACTCAAGAGTGAAATCATATACCTCTTCTTCTGTAATCTGGTTCTTCATCTCATCGATCTTAACGATCTCACCAATTACAGAATACTGATCGCATTCTACACCGCACGGCATAAAACAGGAATCGATAATCGAATACAGATCTTCCTTCATAACCCGTCTTGATGCCTGGGAATAGAGATCAATGTCTTCAATAGTCAATGTCTCCATGGCATCTTCATCGCCGTTCTTTGCAGCTTCTAACAGATTATTCCGGTCCTTTGCAGCTACTTTTGCTTTTTCTCTCTGCTTATCTGACTTATGAATGGGGAGAAGAACCTTTCCACTGACAGCCAGACCTGTGAGGCACGAATAACTGGTATCCATAGAATGCTGGTTTATGATCCGTTCTCTGCATTCAAAGGAATTGTCTATATAAAAGATCAGAGAAATTCCAACTTTATATTCGTCTAAAAGCCCAGCGTAGGTTTCCCGTTCCGTGTGACGCTGTATGGTGCATGATACATCCGAAGTTATATCACTGCTTTTTAAATAGGGGTAATAGTACATTCTTTGAAACTTTCCATCTGGGTCCATCTCTCCATAGATGGCAATCCCCATTCCGGGTGCCACTTCTCTTCGGATTTCACACAGATTGGACTCTTCGTCAATCTGTATCCTTCTCATATCAGACAGGTCTTCACACAACCGATCCAGAAGCTTATCAATATCTCTGTCTTTTTCATAAAGACTGAAACCAATCGTTCTTAAGAATTTATGCATAGAATCATCACCTGCTTTCTGTTTTTCTAAGATAATTTTCAGGAAAACAATAAGGCGAAGAATACTCCGCCTCAAGCCTTACGGTTTATTATATACTAAAACATTTGAGAATTCCAGTAAAATTTTTGATGTTAATAAATTCAGGTCCGGACCTTCCAAAAAAAGGTACGGACCCTGTCTTATACGATTCCCTGTGCCATCATTGCTTCTACTACCTTTTCAAACCCGGCGATATTAGCACCTGCCACATAATTTCCTTTTACACCGTAGCGTTTTGCCGCTTTTGCACTCTTCTCATAGATTCCTACCATGATATCATGAAGCTTCTTATCCACCTCTTCAAAGGTCCAGGAAAGCCTTAAACTGTTCTGGCTCATCTCCAATGCAGATGTGGCTACACCGCCGGCGTTGGCCGCCTTACCTGGCATAAACATCATACCATTCTCAAGGAAGAAATCAGTTGCCTCTCTGGTAGAAGGCATGTTTGCACCTTCCGCAACTGCAAAGCAGCCGTTGGCTTTCAGTGCCTTTGCATCCTCTAAATTTAACTCATTCTGGGTTGCGCAGGGAAGGGCAATATCACATGGAATGTTCCAGATACCCTTTCCTTCTGTATAAACAGCAGAAGGTACTTCATCGGCATATTCTTTAATCCGGCCTCTGCGTACTTCCTTAATCTCTTTTACTATCTCAAGGCGAATGCCGTTCTTGTCATAGATATATCCAGTGGAATCACTTAACGCCACCACCTTAGCTCCCAGCTGGATTGCCTTTTCTGAAGCATAAATTGCCACATTACCGGATCCAGAAATTACCACACTCTTTCCCTCTAATTCCCTGCCATTATGCCTAAGCATCTCATCAAGTATATAAATAAGTCCGTAGCCGGTTGCCTGAGTACGCACTAAAGAGCCTCCGTAGGTAAGTCCTTTTCCAGTAAGAACCCCCTCATAAAGCCCGGTCATACGCTTATATTGTCCGTATAAATAGCCGATCTCTCTTGCTCCTACGCCGATATCTCCGGCCGGCACATCCTGATCTGCTCCAATATATTTGGATAATTCGGTCATAAAACTCTGGCAGAATGCCATGACCTCTCTGTCTGATTTGCCCTTGGGATCAAAATCCGATCCACCTTTTCCTCCGCCGATGGGAAGACCAGTTAAAGAATTTTTAAATGTCTGCTCAAATCCTAAAAACTTTAAAATACCCTGGTTTACAGAAGGATGAAGTCTCAAACCTCCTTTATAAGGCCCAATGGCACTGTTAAACTGTACACGAAATCCCTTATTTACTCTTACCTGTCCGTTGTCGTCTACCCACGGTACACGAAAAGAAATAATACGTTCAGGTTCTACCAGGCGTTCTAAAAGTGCGGCTTTTCTGTATTTCGCTTCGTTTGCATCAATGACAATGCGTAGAGAATCAAGAACTTCTTTTACTGCCTGGTGAAATTCTCCTTCTCCTGGGTTCTGCTTTACGACTCTGTCATAAACTTCATCCACATATGACATAATTTTCTTTCCTCCTTAGATTATAAATAATACAGTATTATTAATAAAATAAAGTTATTCTAAATGTCAAAACAAGGCCGGAACTCCTTGAAGTTCCAGCCTTGTCTTCCCGCCATAACTTTTTAAAATTATAGCAAGTTAATTTAGTAAAGTCAACAAACCATTTCCTTTTATTTACTTATCTGGCTTCTTTTTTTTATTAAGTGCCGCATAGAGCGCCAGCATGAAGCCTGACAGTGCCACCATAACCTTTCCGGCATTGGATTTTCGCTCCCCTGTCTTAGGTAATTTTGCCAGAGGCACGTTTCCGTCATCGATTGTAACAAAATCAACCTGGCTGCCTCCCGGCATATTTGCTAGCGGCACCGGATCCGGTATAATGGTTACTGTACTTTGAGGTGTACGGGGTGTCGGACCGTCATCATCCCTGCCTTCCCCTCGTATCCTTTCATCCTGTATGGTAATTGTAAAGCTGTTGACTCCGTCAAGAGTCAGAGGTTGGATACTGGAGTTAACCAGATATCCAGATGGCGCTCTGGTCTCAACAATCGTATACGTGTCTGCAGGCAGACGTTTTATTAAATATTGTCCGCTGCTGTCTGTTTCAAATCTGGTAGCTTCTTTTTCAATGGCCGTATATCCGGCAAAGGAACCATTACTCAGTTTCACATAGCCGCCTTTTGAGGCCTTTACTATAAACTCTGCTCCACCTAGTTTGATGTCTGCAAACACGGCATTGGTCTTAACTACAATCACCTTAGATGGCTGATTCTCAACTGCCCCCTTTGTCTTCTCAAATAAAGAAGGTTTTACGTAAAGCTGGTTCTTTTCAGACTGGCTTAAGGTAAATTCTCTGCTCCATGGCTGAGTGCCAAGCAAATATCCCGTGGGCGCTTTCGTCTCTGTGATCTGGTACGTTCCGTAAGGAAGATTTGAAATTACTGCCTTTCCTGAAAGAGTGAAGACAATGGAACTTCCACTTACATTCTCTGGCGTCCAGGCTGCTCCGTCAGAAGCTGTCAGTCTGCGATAACTGTCCCATGCTCCCGGTACCGTGGTAGATAAATTGGTCAGTGTAAATTCTGCTCCTTCCAATCTCTTATTCGTATCTTCGCTGTCTACCTTTTCCAGGCTTATGCTTCCTGTACTGATCTGATTTGTTACCGTTACAGCTACCTCAGATACGTTGTCTACCGAGACTGCCTTGCTATTGTCCTTTAAAATGCTTACATTCCCTTTTTCATCCACTCTGATATAGAACGGTTCAATCGAATCATAGCGGTCTGTCGCATCCTCTCTGATCTGGTAATCTCCGTGTTTTAAGCCAAGACTCAGAGTACCGTCATCGCCTGTGACAAAGGTTCCGCTGCCGGCATCCGGCTGCGTGTGGAACCGGCTGGCTCCGAATACGGATAAAATTCCGTTATCATCATAGTTACCAGGCCCCAGAATATAGAAGCTGATTCCGCTTATGCTTCTTTGCAGATTATCTGTTTTCTTAAGCTTAATAACAAACTGCGCACGGTCATTAACTACCTGATTATCCGGGGTAAGCTGAGCATTCTTCTGGTCTGCAGAGAGAGTAAATTCAAATTCTGCTTTCCCGTTTAAACTTAGATAACCCTCCGGCGCTTTCTCCTCTTTTAGTGTGTAGGTGCCATAAGGTACATTACCAATGTCAACGTGACCATTAAACGCTGTAAACCGAATGCTGGCTCCAGTTTTTTGTACACCTCTGATTCCCATGGCATCAAGTTCTTCCCCACTCATCTTAAGAAGCTTATCTGTGAAATCTTCAAATGCACCTTCTACCTGGGTGGCTTTTTCCGTTAAGGAGAATTCCGCTGACGGAAGAAGTTTTTCTGTCATTCCATCTACCTTGTCAAACGTCAGGTTTCCGGTTCCATAATCATTGAAGACAAATTCACTTCCATCTGTTGTCACAGTCGTGGCTTCACTGTCTGCCTTTAAGGTGACTTCATAGACCCTGCTGCCCGCTTCATATCCCGCTGGAGCCGCTTTCTCTTTCACATAATACGTTCCAAGAGGAAGCATCTGTGACTCGCCCATTCCGTCATTTCCAGTTGTGATGGTACCTTTAGATGCCGTTAATCCCTGATCTGAGTAAATATCAAATACCGCTCCGGAAAGATGCATTTCATGGTTGTGGGATGCTGCCTTATTAATTCGTATTTTAGCCTGTTCTCTCGCATCAAACACCTGGATTCTGTCTGTATTACCGGTTTCCAGTACGGAAACCTCTGTATCTGCAGACACACTGTAGTTTTCCGGGGCTTTCATTTCTTTTAAAACATAATTTCCTGCAGGCAGACGTTTTACTGTTACAGTTCCGCCGCTGCCGGTTGTAAATGAAGATCCCTCCTCTTTTTTGTCTGTCAGCCTGGTATAGGAGTAATTGCCATCAAGACTCACATACTTTCCATCTGGTGTCATCAGGGCGAATACCGCATTAGAAAGCAGGGCATTTGTTGACTTATCCCGTTTTTCAATTGTCAGCTCATGTGGTGTATTAATAACCGCGTTATCTCGTGTCAGGCTGATTCCTTCCGGTTCTTCCAACTTAAACTCTTTTGTGAAACCATAGTCGCCGCCAAATAAATATCCGCTTGGTGCCTGAGTCTCCTTAAGCGTATAGGTCCCGTAAGGGATCTGGGTCAACATTCCCTGTTTGGAATCTTCCCAACCGTCGACTCGGAACGTTACAGAAAGGGTATCCCCATCTGTTTTAGTTGTTACGGAAGAAACACCAGACCCTGTCACATTCTCCAGATATTTCTTAAATGCTCCATCTACCAGAGACGTTCCGCCAAGTTCAAACCATGCTCCCGTAATCAGATTTTTACTTTCCCCATCCATTTTTTCAATGACAATGGGTGCAGTCAGTATCTGGTTTGTCACTACCACGTTGATTTTCTTCTGTTCCTGACTGTCCAGAACTATTTCCGGTCTGTCTTTTGTATTCAGCAGAGAGACGATTCCACTCTGCCCCATTCTGACATAAAACGGCTCTATGGTCTTATAACCAGGCGCAGGTATTTCTGTAATCTCATAATCTCCATATGGCAGATTCCAGGTAACAACGCCATTATCACCAGTCTGTTTTATTTCATAGCCGGAATGCTCCGAATCATTAAGTTTAAATTTGTTTCTGCTAAATGGGTTCCAGGTACTGCTTTCATACCTTCCTGGCCCTGAGATGGAAAATGAGATACCTTTTACCGCTTCATTTCCGGCATTATCCGCCTTTCTGATGCTTAAACTGTATTCTGTTCTGGTATTCTCAATCACATTTCCTTCTATGTTGTTTAATTGTGCCTTCTGCCCTTCTGAACTGATTTCAAAACCGGTTTCTTCCAGTTTCTTTGTGATATCATATCCATCAGGAACCTGAATTTCTGAAAGGGTGTAGCTTCCAAGAGGTATTCCTGTAATGTGAACCGATCCTTCAGCAACTTTAAAACTAACGCCTTGATCGTTTTCTTTCACATCGGATATTCCCATGGATGCAGAATCTTTTTTCATCGATGCAATCATGGCATCCCATGCATCTTTCACCACACCACTCTTCTTATTAATCAGGAATTGCGCACCGGCAAGCTTCTCTTTGGTGAGTCCGTCAATCTTTGTAAATTCCAGTGATCCGGTTATATAAGAATCCTCTACTGTAACCGTGCTAGGAATGGGAGCAGCCTCTGTTCTAAACTCCTTACTCTTAAGTATCCATGCCTTTTGACCCTGGACTTTATAAGAATCCATAGCGGTCATATCACTGGACACGGCATTGGAAAGCTGGTAGCCTTCGGGAGCACCGTCTTCAACAATAACATAGTTCATGTAATAAAGAAGCTCTCCTGCATTCCATACTGCTTCGCCGTCCGTAATAGTTGTTTCACCCGCTCCAGCCGGACTTTTTAGCACTTTCGAATCGGTGATCTGCGTATTATTGAAAGAATCCATTTCCTGGTTTGTAAAAGGACCATATACCGTAAAATGTGCACCTTCAACCGGATTCTGGGCTTTGTTTGTTTTCTTTATTGTTACATTTCTATAAGGTACAAA
>JAQSYE010000095.1 GCA_029256305.1 Lacrimispora sp.
TATGAGCAGAGTGTACAATTTTTCTGCAGGACCTGCAGTCCTGCCGGAAGAAGTCTTAAAAGAAGCAGCAGATGAGATGATGGATTATAAGGGAACCGGTATGTCGGTTATGGAAATGAGTCACAGGTCGAAGGCTTATGATACCATCATCAGTGAAGCAGAAGCTGATTTAAGAGACTTACTGTCAATTCCGGATAATTACAGGGTGCTGTTTTTACAAGGCGGAGCGTCCCAGCAGTTTGCCATGGTTCCCATGAATTTATTCAAGAATGGGGTTGGAGATTACATCATAACCGGGCAATGGGCAAAGAAAGCGTACCAGGAAGCAAAACTTTATGGTACAGCCAATGCAGTCGCTTCCAGTGCTGATAAAACATTCAGTTATATACCGGATGTTTCCGATCTTCCTATCTCCGAAGACGCGGATTACGTATATATCTGTGAAAATAACACCATTTACGGAACCAAATTTAAAAAACTGCCGGACACGAAGGGTAAAATACTGGTAGCAGACCTCTCCTCCTGCTTCTTATCGGAACCTGTTGATGTGAGCAAGTATGGACTTATTTTCGCTGGGGCACAGAAGAATGTGGGACCAGCAGGTGTTGTAATTGTCATTATCCGGGAAGATTTAATCCGGGAAGACGTTTTAAAAGAAACGCCTACCATGCTTCGCTATAAGACTCATGCAGATGCAAAATCCCTTTATAATACACCGCCTGCCTATGGAATCTATATCTGCGGTAAGGTATTTAAATGGTTAAAGAACTTAGGCGGACTGGAAGCAATGAAAAAGATCAATGAGAATAAAGCGGCGACTCTTTATGATTTTCTGGATCAGAGTAAGATGTTTCACGGAACTGTCGTGGAAAAGGACCGTTCTCTTATGAATGTACCTTTTGTTACCGGTGATGAAGAACTGGATGCCTTATTTGTGAAAGAATCAAAAGCAGCTGGATTTGAGAACTTAAAAGGCCACAGATCTGTAGGCGGTATGCGTGCCAGTATTTATAACGCCATGCCGGTTGAAGGAGTGGAAAAATTGGTTTCCTTTATGAAGGACTTTGAAGATAAACACACAGCACAGGCAGACTGAAAGGAGATCACAGCCATGAAAAAGATTCATTGCCTTAATGCGATTTCTACATATGGAACCGCAATGTTAACAGAAGAGTATCAACTGACAAATCAGATCGAAGATGCAGAAGGCGTGCTTGTCAGAAGCGCTTCCATGCATGAGTTAAAGCTCCCAGAGGGGCTTCTTGCAGTCGCAAGAGCCGGAGCAGGTGTCAATAACATTCCGTTAGAGGCATGTGCCGCAGAAGGCATCGTAGTATTTAATACACCGGGAGCTAACGCTAACGGAGTAAAGGAGCTGGTAATCGCCGGACTGATGTTAGCTTCCCGTGATATCGAAGGCGGAATCCGCTGGTGTAAGGAAAACCAGGAAGATGAAAATATCTCTAAATCTGCAGAAAAAGCGAAAAGTGCATTTGCTGGCTGTGAAATCAGAGGGAAAAAGCTGGGAGTCATCGGTCTTGGTGCCATCGGAGCAGAGGTTGCCAATGCCTGCTCTTCCCTTGGCATGGAAGTATACGGATACGATCCCTTTATCTCGGTTAACGCTGCCTGGAGACTTTCCAGAAATGTAAAGCACATTACCGCTGTTGATACAATTTATAAGGAATGTGATTACATTACGCTTCATGTGCCATTGGTGGATGCGACAAAGGGAATGATCAATAAAGCGGCCTTTGACAACATGAAGGACGGAGCAGTAATTCTTAACTTTGCAAGAGACATTCTGGTAAATGAAAACGATATGGCAGAGGCATTAAAGTCCGGGAAGGTCAAAAAATATGTGACTGATTTCCCAAATCCAACTTCTGTACATATGGAAGGCGCCATTGTTATTCCTCATCTGGGAGCTTCCACAGAAGAATCAGAAGATAACTGTGCAAAGATGGCAGTAAAAGAAATCATGGATTATATAGATAATGGTAATATTCGTAATTCCGTAAATTTCCCTGCCTGTGATATGGGAATCTGCAATGCTGCAAGCCGTATTGCGGTCCTGCATTTAAATATTCCCAACATGATCGGACAGATTACAGGAACTCTGGCAGCCGGTGGTGTGAATATCTCCGACATGACCAATAAGAGCCGTGAAAAGTATGCATATACGCTCCTTGATTTGGAGAATGTACCGGATGCCGTAAGCATTCAGAAGCTGAATGCCATTAAAGGCGTGATACGGGTCAGAGTAATCAAATAGGAGAAAAAACATGGCAATCGTAAAACCATTTCAATGTGTAAGACCAAATAAGGAAGAGGCCAGCCTGGTGGCGGCCCTTCCTTACGACGTATATAACAGGAAGGAAGCCTGTAAAGTGACGGCTGATAACCCCAGATCATTTTTAAATATTGACCGCCCGGAAACACAGTTTTCCCAGGATGTTGATATATACGATGACCGTGTCTATGTAAAAGCTGCAGGCATGCTGGAGGACTGGATCGAAGAAGGTACCTTTGCACTGGACGGCGTAAAAGCCTTTTATATTTATGAGCTGATAATGGAAGGAAGAAGCCAGACTGGAATTGTGGCTTGTTCATCCATTGATGATTATTTAAACGGAGTGATAAAAAAGCATGAAAATACCAGAGAGGAGAAAGAACTGGACCGCATTCGCCATGTAGATACTACAAATGCCCAGACCGGCCCTATCTTTCTGGCATACCGTTCCGTTGAGGAAATTAACCGGCTGGTAGAAGATAAAAAGAAGACGGAACCGCTCTATGATTTTACTGCAGAAGACGGAATCAGCCATAAGGTATGGAAAATTGCCGACCCGGAAACGGTGGGGCTGATTGAAGAAAGCTTTTTACACATTCCCGCCACCTATATCGCTGACGGACATCACCGCGCTGCCTCTGCCGTAAAGGTAGGCTTAAAGAGACGGAAGGAAACCATGGAATATACGGGAGAAGAGGAATTTAACTTCTTTCTGTCTGTTCTCTTTCCCGATGACCAGCTGATGATTCTTCCTTATAATCGTGTGGTAAAAGATTTAAACGGATTATCCCAGGAAGCTTTCCTTTCAGAACTTTTAAACAGCTTTACAGTTACTTCTGCTGGAGAAGAAGCGTATGGACCATCTGAGAAGGGAACCTTTGGAATGTATTTAAATAAGACCTGGTATTGTTTAAAGGCTAAGGCCGGAGTAATAAGCGATGATCCGGTAAAGGGTCTTGACGTATCCATTTTGCAGGACAATCTCTTAGGTCCAATTCTGGGAATTGGAGATCCAAGAATTGATAAGCGAATTGATTTTATTGGAGGAATCCGCGGTTTAAAAGAACTGGAGAAGCGGTGTGAAGAAGATATGAAAGTGGCATTTTCCATGTATCCCACATCCATTGGAGAGCTCTTCTCTGTAGCAGATGCCGGTCTTTTAATGCCTCCCAAATCCACCTGGTTTGAACCCAAGTTAAGAAGCGGGCTCTTTATTCATATGCTGAAATAACAAACACCGTTCCCGAAGCCGGTCAGGCTACGGGGACGGTGTTTCATTATCCGGCTTTGCATTCAGCTGTTCTTTCCGGTAGACCTCGTAAATACTGAGGAGCTGGAGGCGTTTTACAACACCAATTTTTTGAAAAATGTTATGGACATGGGTTTTTGCTGTTCCAAGAGAGATAAATAAATCCTCACTGATCTCCTGATTTGTTTTATCTAAGAGCAGCACTTTTAAAATTTCCCGTTCTCTGACGGTTAAGTGGTATGCCTCACTGAATCGGTACAGGATACTTTCTTCAATATCAGAAGGCAGATTTGAGTGGGTATGGCTATTGACATAATTTACAATTGTATTATTACGCAGGGAGGTTTTTAAATAATATATTAAATAACCCGCTGCAAATGCGGCGTAGGTAAGATATAAAATATCCGAAGTTAAGCTTCTGTTATTCATGTTGATATAATATTTGGAATACACATCAAAGTGAAAAATGACGACGGTGTCTTCGGCGATAACACAGAGGTTCATAAAAACAGTGAAACGAAAAAGCCGTTTGCACCAGCGGTAGAAAGAATTCTGATAAAAGTCAGGGTTCTTTTTTATTGTCCATAAAACCTCTGTACCAACGTAGGCATTATAAAGTTGGCTTGGCAGGTAGTAAAGCCAGATCTTCCATGCGCTGTTATCCAGTACAGGGACAAAAAACATAAAGGTGATATAGAATCCAAGAATGCTGAAGTCATACCAGGTTATTTTTTTGTTAATCAGGTTTTTAAATATGATCAGACAGCCTAGAGAGAAAGTTAAATAAATCAATGTTTTATGAGTCGGAACGATCATAAAAATCCGATTATACAGTTCTGCAAAGTTCTGAAACAGTTCTGATGCGAAAATAACAATATCATCTATTAAAATTGCTGCGAAAACGATCCCGATCCAAAGCAGAATTTTATCTTTTCCATTCATAAACAGAAAAAAAGACATCCACAGAATCCCGGAATAGACAATGATTAGAAACAGATTGTAGAGAAAGATAATACCCTTTGCCATATGTGCCTCCAGTTCTTAAGCCGCTGATTGTAAGTTATTATCAGTATAACAAAATAAAAACTTTTTTCAACTGTGAAATTACAAAAAACGACAAAGATTTAGTATATTATGCACAAAAGTTTAGAGAAGTTTATGTGAATAATGGTGAAAAGTGTTACAAAGTTCTACCCTTCAGCTACATTCTCAACTGGCAGGAAAACTGTTATTTTCAACTTGTGAGAGCGATCCAGACCAGCAATCACAGCAAAATGAAAATGAAGGAGGTTTCACCAGTGGCTGTAAAAATAGTTCTTGCCTTAGGCGGCAATGCTCTTCAGTCAGGAAAAGGAGAAGCAACTGCCGAAGCACAGCTTTCAATCGTTCATAAAACCTGCGAGTATATTGCAGAAATGAACGAACGTGGGTATGAAATGGCCATTGTACATGGAAACGGACCCCAGGTCGGTAGAATTCTTATGGCATCTGAAGCAGCAAAGGATGTAACACCACCAATGCCGTTTGATGTATGCGGGGCCATGTCACAGGGATATATCGGATATCATCTGCAGCAGGCACTGAAATATGCGCTTAATAAGAGAAATCAGAATTTTCCTGTTGTAACCATTGCTACCCAGGTGGTGGTAGATGAGAAGGATCCTGCATTTAATAATCCGACCAAACCAATCGGTCCTTTCTATTCAAAAGAAGAGGCCGATGAGCTGACCGCATCAAAAGGATATGTGATGAAGGAAGATGCAGGCCGTGGATACCGGAGAGTAGTGGCCTCACCCCTTCCGCGGAAGATTGTTGAAATTGATGCAGTTAAGGAGCTTTGGCCAAAAGCAATCGTAATTACCTGCGGCGGCGGCGGAATTCCGGTTATTGAACACCCGACTGGTTGTCTTTGCGGTACTGCAGCGGTTATTGACAAGGATTTTGCAGCGGAACTTCTGGCAGAGCAGGTAGAAGCAGACATACTTATGATTCTCACAGAGGTAGAAAAGGTTGCCGTAAATTACAATAAACCAGATCAGAAGAACCTGGATCATCTCAGTATTTTTGAAGCAAATAAATATTGCGAAGAGGGACAGTTTGCTCCCGGAAGTATGCTTCCAAAGGTGCAGGCGGCAATGAAATTTGTAAGATCCAATCCTTCCAAGCGTGCCATTATCACTTCTCTGGATAATGCCATTGAGGCTTTAGATGGAAAAACCGGAACTGTATTCACTTTTAATTAAATATAAAAAACAGGAGGATTTGCTATGAGAGCAAACGGAATTCGTCATTTTATCGATACCAATGATTTTACAAAAGAGGAACTGTTAGACATCATCCATCTTTCCTTGGAAATCAAAAAAAGCATTAAGGCAGGATACAATCCACCCCTTATGAAGGGAAAGACACTTGGAATGATCTTTCAGCAGTCATCTACAAGAACCCGTGTATCCTTTGAAACAGCAATGGAACAGCTTGGCGGACATGCCCAGTACTTAGGACCTGGCATGATTCAGCTGGGAGGCCATGAGACTGTTGGCGACACAGGAAGAGTTTTATCACAGATGATTGATGTGGTTATGGCACGCGTAATCGAGCATAAGAGCGTAGTGGAACTGGCAAGTGCATGTACAATTCCAGTATTAAATGCGATGAGCGACTACAATCACCCAACTCAGGAAATTGGTGATCTTTGTACAATCGTGGAGCATCTTCCAAGAGGAAAGAAACTGGAAGACTGCAAGGTGGTATTCGTAGGAGACGGCACTCAGGTATGCGCTTCTCTGGGATTCATTACAACAAAGCTTGGTATGCACTTTGTTCATTATGGTCCGGAAAAGAATCAGCTTTTAGAGGAACACAAAACAATTATGGAAGAGAACTGCAAGGTATCAGGCGGCACATGGGAAGTGACCGACAACCGTGACAGCGTAAAGGGTGCAGACTTCATTTATACAGATGTATGGTATGGCCTTTACGAAAACGAGACTCCAAAAGAAGAGAGAGTTGCTACTTTTAAAGATTATCAGGTAAACAGAGATTTAATGTCTCTTGGAAACATTGGATGCAAATTCATGCACTGTCTCCCAGCTACAAGAGGAGAAGACGTGACTGATGAGGTGATTGACAGTGAAAGCTCCCTCGCATTCTTAGAGGCAGGAAACCGTCTCACTGCAATGAGAGGTCTGCTGGTTTATTTCACTCAGTATCAGAGAGAGCAGGCAGCAAGCGAACTGCAGATCGCAGCAGCAAAAGAGAAGTTAGAAAAATTCATGGATGAGAGACATATTAGATAAGGGGGAGTCACCATGTCAGAAGCGCCAAAGAAAAAATTTCGTTTGATCGATGCCATAATGACCGTAATCTGTGTCGTATTTGTGGCAGAAGCAGCAGCACCGGTGGCAGCAATCGGTAATTCCCAGTATTTCTGGTGGATATTTCTGCTCATTACATTCTTGCTGCCTTATGGACTGATTTCATCAGAGCTTGGTACAACCTATGAAGGAGACGGCGGATTATACGACTGGGTATCAAAAGCTTTTGGAAATAAGTGGGGAGGAAGAGTTTCGTGGTATTACTGGATTAATTTCCCCCTCTGGATGGCTTCTTTGGCGCTGATGTTCCCTAAAATTATCAGTTTGCTGATAGGCACCGAGATGGGATTAATTCCTTCAATGATTATCGAACTGGCCTTTGTATGGATTATTGTATTAATTAGTTTTAATTCAATTTGTGACAGTGCGTGGATTTTAAATGGAGCAGCTGTGATTAAAATTTTGATTGCTGTTACTTTGGGAGTGCTTGGAGTCTACGGAGCGGTTACCCATGGTGTGGCAAATGAATACACTTTATCTTCCATGCTTCCCAGATTTGATTTAAACAGCTTATCCTATATTTCCGTAATTTTGTTTAACTGTCTTGGATTTGAAGTAGTCTGTACATTTGCAGGAGACATGGAAAATCCCAAAAAGCAAATCCCCCAGTCAATCATTGCGGGTGGTTTGGTCATAGCAGCTATTTATATCTTTATGGCGTTTGGAATTGGTGTTGCAATTCCTTCTGACCAGATCAGCACCAGCACAGGGCTTGTTGCAAGCGTTCAGATTTTAACTGGTACAACCAGAGGCGTGATTGTAATCGCTGTCGCAATTGGTTTTCTGCTGACACTTTTCGGAAATATGATTTCCTGGTCATTAGGAGTCAACAATGTAGCCGCTTATTCCGCAGAAAACGGAGATATGCCTGGAGTATTCAAAATACGAAGCAAAAAAACAAATATGCCAATCGGTGCAGCAGTTATGAACGGTCTGGTTGCCAGCCTGGTTCTCATTATAGCTCCGTTTATGCCCAATGCGGATGTGTTCTGGAGTTTCTTCGCACTGAACCTGGTTATGTTTCTGCTTTCCTACCTGCCGGTATTTCCCGCATTTATAAAGTTGAGAAAGAGTGATGCAGATACAGAACGGCCGTTTCGAGTTCCTGGCAGCCCATTATTCTTAAAGGTACTGGCTGGTCTGCCCATGATACTGATTGTAGTTGCACTGATATTTACAGCAATTCCATTAAGCTTTGATTCGGAGACTTTGATGTCGAAGCTTCCAATCACCATTGGTGCGGTAGTATTCATTATAATCGGCGAAATAATTGTTAACAGGAAAAGAGATAAATAAGAGAGAAGGTATATATTATGGCAAAGAGAATCGAAAATACAACTCCAAAGCAGGATGGATACCGTATGCCTGCAGAATTTGAAGAACAGGAAAGAATCTGGATGCTTTGGCCAGAGCGTCCGGATAACTGGAGAAATGGTGCGAAACCTGCACAGACCGTATTTGCCAATGTGGCAAAAGCAATCCAGCAGTTTGAGCCGGTCACAGTATGTGCTTCTCCAGCCCAGTTTCAGAACTGCCGCGCACATCTGCCCTCTGATATCCGTGTCGTGGAAGTTACCAGTAATGATTCCTGGATTCGCGACTGCGGACCAACCTTTGTAATCAACGACAAAGGCGGTGTCAGAGGCTGTGACTGGACGTTCAATGCATGGGGTGGACTGGTTGACGGACTGTACTTCCCATGGGATCAGGATGATCTGGTAGCACAAAAAGTATGTGATCTGGAAGGAATTGATTCCTACCGGACAGAAGGATTTGTGCTGGAGGGCGGCTCCTTTCATGTAGATGGGGAGGGAACTGTCATTACAACAGAGATGTGCCTGTTAAGCGAGGGTCGTAATCCACTTATGACAAAAGAAGAGATTGAGGAAATGCTTTATCAGTACTTAAACTGTGAGAAGGTAATCTGGATCAAGGATGGAATTGATCCAAATGAAACTAACGGTCATATTGATGACGTTGCCCAGTATGTAAGACCAGGTGAGGTTGCATGTATCTGGACTGAGGATGAAGAAAATCCCTTCTATGTGGAAGCACAGGCCGCTTATAAAACTCTTTCTGAAGCGGTAGATGCAAAGGGACGTAAATTGAAGGTCCATAAGCTATGCCTTACAAAAAACCCTGTACGTTTAAACGGTGCAGACTCCATTGATATGGTAGAAGGTACTCTGCCAAGAGAAGACGGAGAAATCTCCATTGCTTCCTATATGAATTTCCTTATTGTAAACGGCGGCGTAATCGTTCCACAGTATGGTGATGAAAATGATGCACTGGCTTTAAAACAGATCCAGGCAATGTTCCCGGAGCGCAACGTAGTAGGAGTACGTACCGAAGAGATAGCATTTGGAGGCGGAAATATACACTGTATCACTCAGCAGCAGCCAAAAGTAAAAGGCTAAAATAAATTTAAGTAATTTCACAAGCGCATCAGACTTATATCACAGAGTCTGATGCGCTTTTTTGTTATTTTATCCATAGAATGAAATTTGTCTGGCAAATATATATACTTTGTCAGGAGGATAGAAAAAGTTTATCCCGTATAATTAGTAGAGAGAGTTATAATGAAATGGAACGAGATTTAACAGGGGGATCAGAGATGAAACAGATTTTAAAAAGGATCAGCAGCAAATTGGATGATTATAAATTAAAAAAGAAGCTTCGGATACTTTATATTTACAGTG
Source organism: Lacrimispora sp. (assembly GCA_029256305.1). GTDB lineage: Bacteria > Bacillota > Clostridia > Lachnospirales > Lachnospiraceae > Lacrimispora. The sequence goes on from JAQSYE010000095.1 coordinate 9,616, forward strand.
TCCTGCTTCCTATTCTTATAACGGACAGTGCAATCGTCTACATATCCATTGCTTCGGAAAATGCATCCATGCAAAAGGGTATGGAGAACATTGCCAGTGCCGTAAAATATAATTTTTTTTATGATATCGAAGAAGCGGCCGGCACAACAAAGAAAATATATATGAACAAATATGTGAACCAGTTCATGGACAAACAGTTTGAGTCCGAGCTGGATTATTATTTAAGCTATCAGGCCTTTATGAAAGATTCTTTGTTTGAAAGCAGCATTGGAACGACGGCCTCCTCCATCACCATGTACGCGGATAATCCCACCATTGTAAGCGGTGGAGAATTCAAACAGCTTTCCACTGTAAAAGCCCAGGATTGGTACCGGTATCTAACAGCTTCCAGCCGGGACGGTGTTCTCTACATCTATTATGATGAAAGCAGAATTCCAACCGTGGACTCCAAAAGGAAAATATCCTTTATACGAAAATTGAATTTTTATAAAAGAGATGGTTGTGAGAAGCTTGTAAAAATGGACATTGACTATAGCACCATGGCACGAAGCTTCGTTAAAATGAATTACGAAGCTCCGGTTTACGTATGCTGGAACGATAAAATAATTCTCTCAAACCAGGGCAATTATGGACAATGGAAGGATTTTGAGACTTTTGATTTACAGAAAAAGGCAGAGTATCAAGCAACCTTTGCTTCCTATGGAACAGAGCTTAAAATTTACGTTTTGAAGCCGGAGACAGAAATAATGAGGCAGATGCTAAAGAATATTCCACTGCTGATTCTGCTGATTTTTATCAATATCTTTCTGCCTCTTTGCTTTATGATAGCAATCAACCAGTCTTTCACCGAACGGCTGAAGGAGCTGAGTGAGTCATTTAAACGCATTAATGATGAGAAGTTAATGAAGATTGACAATGTCAGGGGAGAAGATGAGATCGGAATTGTAATGCGAAATTATAACCGCATGGTCTCCACCATTAATGAGTTAATACAAACAGTATATATAGACCGTTTAAGAGAGCAGGAAATGGATATTGAAAGACAGAATGCAGAGCTCCTGGCACTCCACAGCCAGATTAATCCCCATTTCCTCTTCAATGCATTGGAAAGTATCCGCATGCATAGTCTGCTTAAAAACGAAAAAGAAACTGCATGTATGGTTGAGCGGCTGGCAGTGATGGAACGACAGAACTTTGACTGGGGCACGGATTTCATCACAGTAAGAGAAGAAATCTCGTTTGTTGACGCATATTTGCAGCTGCAAAAGTACCGGTTTGGAGAAAGGCTGTCTTATCGCCTGGACATTGTGGAAGAATGTCTGGATTACCGGATTCCGAAACTGACTATTGTCACATTTGCTGAAAACGCCTGTATCCATGGAATTGAGAGTAAAACAGCGGAAGGGTGGATTTTTGTCCGGGTATATCTAGAAGACGATGTGTTTTATATTGAGATTGAAGATACGGGAGGGGGGATGGATGAGACATTTCTAAAAGAACTGAAAAACAAGATGGACCATGCCAGTATTGACAAGCTAAAGGATAAGAAAGGGATTGGGATCTTAAATGCCTGCCTGCGTCTTAAGATGGCAACAGATAACCAGGTGAGCTTTGAACTGGAAAGTGAAGCCGGAATTTCCACTATGGTGACTATAAAAATTCCGGTATTAAAGATATCGAAATAATGGGGGAGTAACTATGATACGTGTCTTATTAGTGGATGATGAACCATTCATCGTGCAGGGATTAAAGGTACTGATTGAATGGGAGGAGGAAGGCTATGAGATTGCCAAAACGGCTGCAAATGGGATGGAAGCTCTCGATTATTTGAGAGAAAGTCAGGTGGATTTAATTATTGCAGATATTAAAATGCCTGTCATGTCAGGAGTTGAATTGCTGGAAATTATAAGAAAAGATAAAATTTCCGATGCTGACTTTATCATATTAAGCGGCTTCAGCGATTTTTCCTATGCTCAGCAGGCAATCCGATTCGACTGCTTTGATTATATATTAAAACCTGTCGTGAAAGAAGAACTGATCCGTGTCCTGCACCGGCTCAATTACGAGAGACAGGGCAGCAAAAAGCAAAAGCTAAAAACAATCAAGATGGAGAAGGCATACCTTGCCAGAAATATGATTTCCCTTATCTATGGGAAATACGATCAGATCAATCTTGATTACATCAGAGATCATATGCGGTGGTCGGAAGGAATCAGTTACGTTGACATCGAAATCGATAACATTGAGCAAATGGAAGAGCTGATGGATGAGGAGAAAAGAAACCAACAGAGAGAGCTATACAGCGCCTGCCTTACATTTTTAAAGGAAGATGGGGATCATTGTATTTTCGATGTGACTAGTCATGAAAAAAGCTACGATATGGGTTTTATATACTGCGACTATATGGCAGAGAAGGGAGGAGAGACTCAAAAAGAGTATTTAGAGCGGTTTAGAAAGTATCTTGATGATACCATGAACCTGCCGGTTGTCATGCTGGTAGGAAAAAAGGTGGGTGATATTTCAAAAATTTCGAATTCCTATGGAGCAGCCAGAATTCTCCGGTCTTTTCAGGCTTTTCGCAAAAAGCAGCATATCTATTATTATGAAAAAGAGGTACAGGTAAACAACAATGGAATTGTTTTATGTAAACAATATCTGGATAATCTGTTATTTGCAGTGGAACAAAATGAACAGGCAAAAATCCAGGAAAGCGTCGAGCATCTGTATGAAGAAATGAATCATTTAAGATTTGCAATGGATACGGTCAATTTAAATATTAACTATCTTTTATTTCAGCTGATCCATCTGGCTTCCGAGCAGGATAGCTATGTAAATCAGGAAGAAATTATGCTCTATATCAGTGAAAATGTCTTCGAAGGAGATATGCTCAGAGGCGGGAAAGAGCATTTAATCCGCTTATCCTGCGAATATGCAGCCTATTTGGAGCAGCTTCGAAAGCATGTCTCAAAGGATATACTTTATGAAGTGGAGAAAGACATCAAGAAAAATTACGAAAAAAATCTTACGTTAAGAGAATATAGCAACAAATTTTATTTAAACAGCGCCTATTTAGGCCAGCTTTTTCGTAAAAAGTATGGAATGTCCTTTAAGGATTACTTAAACAACTGCCGTATCGAACAGGCGGCAGTCAGGCTTTTAAGGACCGATTTTAAAATTTACCAGATTGCGGAAGAAGTCGGATATCGTGATCTGGATTACTTTGTAAACCGTTTTATCTCCGTAAAGGGCTGTACTCCGTCAAAGTTTAGAAAAGGTGGGGGAAATAGATAGAAATAAGGCAGATTGTGTATGCAGCATCTATAATTTCCCCTGTGTTTTTATAAGCTTTCTCCAGTTGTGAAAACACTGATTTGAAGTAAACTATTAGTATAAAGGTAAAGGGAGGATATGAGTTTGAAACGCAAACAGTTTACAGCCTTGCTCGTCATCGGAACGATGATTTTACAAATGCTTACAGGTTGCTCCAAGGGGGCAGCAGCCACCGGCAGTGCATCAAAAAAGGACGGGGGAGTAAAGGAATTTAC
>JAQSYE010000096.1 GCA_029256305.1 Lacrimispora sp.
CATAAAAGTGAAGAGAAGAGGACTGCCATTAACATATTAGGGGATTTTAATCTGGCAGGAGAAATGTGGATTATCAAAAATTATTTCAGGGAAATAGGAATTGATGTGATCTCCGGTTTTACCGGTGACACTTGTTATGAAGATATGATTGAAGCACCGAAGGCTGCCTTAAATATTGTACAGTGTGCAGGCTCCAGCACCTACCTGGCAAACCGGATGGAGGAGGAATTTGGCATTCCCTTTATAAAGGTCAGTTTTTTCGGAATTGAGGACACCACCACTTCCTTAATCAGAACGGCTGAAGCCCTTGGAAATGAACTTGCAAGAAAAAAGGCAGTGGAGTTTTGCAAAAAGAAAGCGGAGGAGCTTGAGCACTTCTTAGGCCGATACCGGAAGAACCTGGAGGGGAAAAAAGCTGCCATCTATGTAGGCGGAGGATTTAAAGCAATCTCTCTCATTCGCCAGTTTCAGGCTATGGGGATGGAAACGGTAGTGGTTGGAACTCAGACAGGGAAAAAGGAAGATTATGAAGTGATTGAGAGTCTGGTGAAATCTGACACCATTATTCTTGATGATGCCAATCCGGCAGAATTAGAAATCTTTATGAAAGAAAAGGGAGCGGATATTCTGGTGGGAGGGGTAAAGGAAAGACCTCTCGCTTATAAGCTGGGAATCGCATTCTGTGATCACAATCATGAAAGAAAGTTCCCATTAGCTGGATTTGAAGGGGTGGTCAATTTCACCATGGAGATCAATAAAAGCATAAACAGTCCGGTATGGGGCTACATCAGCTGACAGAAAGGCGGAGTGACGATGAAAAGTGAAGTTAAACCTCTGGTGAATCTAAATATCAATCCCTGCAAAATGTGCATGCCAATGGGCAGCGCAACTGCATTTTACGGTCTGAAGAACTGCATGACCATCCTTCACGGTTCTCAGGGGTGCGCGACCTACATCCGCCGTCATATGGCGACTCACTACAATGAACCGGTGGATATCGCTTCCTCTTCCCTGACAGAGCAGGGAACGGTTTACGGCGGCAGTGAAAATCTAAAAAAGGGATTAAAGAATTTAATTGAGCTTTACCATCCGGAAATTATCGGTGTCATGACTACCTGTCTGGCGGAGACCATCGGTGAAGATGTTCCGGGAATCCTTCAGTCCTTTCTGGAGGAAAATCCGGAGTACGGAGACATTACGCTGATTCCCTGCCATTCTCCCGGATATGGCGGAAGCCAGTATGAGGGATATTTCGCAGCCCTTTCTGCCATTGTTTCTTCTATTAATATGGACGCTAAGAAGAATAATCTGGTAAATGTAGTCACAGCGCCCTTAAGCCCTGCAGATACCAGATATCTAAAGAGGGTATTGACTCTCTTTGGGATTGACGCCATTCTTCTGCCTGACATATCCGATAATTTAGACGGAGCCCACGATCCCCGTTACAACCGTCTTCCTCATGAAGGGACAGATCTGGCCCGGTTAAAGCAGATGGGGGGAGCAAGATTTACTTTGGAATTAACCGCATTTCACCAGAAGAATTCCGTGGGAGAATATCTGTCTGAAACATATGGAGTTCCTTATGAGCGCTTGTCCCTCCCAACTGGCTTAAGAGATACGGATGCTTTTTTAAATGCACTGTCCCGTATTTCCGGGAATGAAATTCCAGAAGAGCTGAAAAAAGAAAGAGGACGCTATTTAGATGCCATGATCGATTCCCATAAATATCATGCTTCAGGGCGTGCGGCTGTATTTGGGGAGCCGGATCTGGTATATTCCACCGTGCGTATGATGTGTGAATGCGGAATCATGCCGGTTGTCTGTGCGGCTGGGTCGGCAAGTCCGGAGCTTGACGGACTGATCAGACCGGAGATTGAAAATCTCGCCGGTCTTTATCTGGTGGATGAGTATAAAATTTCAGATAAAGCAGACTTTAAGGATATTGAGGATATGGTTCTCACCTATAAGGCAAATATCCTTGCGGGCAGTTCAGACGGAAGGCGCATTGCAGAAGATTTACATCTTCCCCTGGTTCGCAGAGGGTTTCCCATTCATGACCATGTGGGCGGTCAGCGGTTAAAAATGCTGGGTTATGAGGGTTCCGTGGAATATATGGATGAGATTGCAAATCAGCTCATTGATACGGTTGAAACCACATTTCGCGAGACCTTGTATGATACATACTACAAGGACACAGCGATTGATCAAAAAAAGAAGCCAGAATCTGCGGAAGACATCATGAAACGCAAGACAAAGGAGCACCCCTGTTATAATTGCCAGGCTCATCAGTTTGCCAGAATCCATCTTCCGGTAGCCCCTGCCTGCAACGTTCAGTGCGGCTACTGTGTGAGAAAATTTGACTGTCCCAATGAAAGCCGTCCTGGAGTCACTTCTTCCATATTATCGCCGGAGGAAGCGCTGGAGCGGTATCTTTCAGTAAAAGAAAAAATGCCAAATTTAACGGTTGTGGGCATAGCCGGACCGGGAGAAGCGCTGGAAAACTGGGAGAATGTTAGAAGGATCTTTGAGCTGATAAGGAAGCAGGATCCGGAAGTGACCTTCTGCCTTTCAACCAATGGTTTAAAGCTTCCCCAGTATGCACAGGAATTAAAGGAACTGGGAGTTTCCCATGTAACAGTAACCATGAATGCGGTAGACCCTCATATCAGCGGACAGCTGTATCAATATATCCGGTTTATGGGAAGAGAATATACCGGCGACGCGGCAGGCACCCTCATGGTGGCAAACCAGCTTGCAGGTATCAGGCTTTTAATTGCCAATGATATCTTGGTGAAAGTCAATATCGTCACAGTGAAGGGAATCAATGACAGTCACGTACCGGAGGTGGTTAAGGCGGTGAAATCACTGGGCTGCTTTATCACCAATATTATGCAGATGATCCCGGTAAAGGGAAGCGCGCTGGAGCATATAGAACCTGTTTCAAACAAGCAGTTAAATGAAATTAGAAAGCAGTGTGAAGAGATCATGCCCCAGATGTATCACTGCCAGCACTGCCGGGCCGATGCAGTTGGTACGTTAACGGATGATAAATCCATACAATTAAAGGGATTCCTGGCGGAGGAAAAACAGGTTTCTGTTCCAGTTACAAAAAGTTACCGGTTTGCAGTCGCGTCCAAAAGCGGGGTGGTAGTGGATACTCACTTCGGTCATGCGAAAGAATTTTATTTATATGATTACCGGAATGGAGAAGTCCGGTTTGCAGGGAAACGAAATGTGGAACAGTATTGTCAGGGAGAAGAGGATTGCGGAGAAAAAGAGGATAAAATAGAACAGATTATAGCTGCTTTAGACGGCTGCAACGGAGTCATTGCCATGCGCATTGGCATGGAGCCAACGAAAAAACTGGCAAAACTGGGCATAACGCCGGTAAACACCTATGACATGATTGAAGATGCGGTAAAGAAAGCGGCAGAAGCCATGTAAGAGGAGGAGAAAAATGGTACAGCCAAAATATCATGTATTTATTTGCACAAGCTGCAGAATCAACGGAACGCAAAAAGGGATGTGCTTTCAGAAAGGAGCAGTTGACTTAATCCAGGCTTTTATGCAGGAGATTGAAGACAGGGAGTTATCCGGAGAGGTGGTGATCAGCAATACCGGATGCTTTGGAATCTGTGATAAGGGTCCTGTTGTAGTTGTTTATCCGGAAGGAGTCTGGTACGGCAATGTATCCGGGGACGATGTGGAGCGCATCTTCGATGAGCATTTTGAGGGAGGAGAACCGGTTCATGATTTAATGATCTAGTACCTGTAATGACGCAGAAGGGAGCACGGGAAAAAGGAGGGGCTGCTGTTGATTAAAATCATTGATGCCACACTGACAATGCTGGAGGAATATCCGCTAAAAAAGGAACTTATTTCTGAGTTTGCCCGGACGTTAGAGAGTCTTTGCGTATGGGGAGCTGTGATAACTCCAAGAGTCTACCAGCTGATGCAGGGCGATCTACCACAGGGAATCACCTGGTACATGGAGCTGCCCAATCCAACAGAAAGCGGGAGATATCCTGGAATTCATTTTTTCCTTTCCTCTTTTTGCGATGGTACAGGAAAGTACATACGCAATATACAAGTCAATGATGTATCAGAGCTACGAGGGCTGGAAGGTGCCAGATCAGATAACAACTTAAGGCTTACCGGTCTGGACGATCTACTCATTTATGAAAGCCGAGATATTTATGAACGGGGAATGAAGCTTTTAATACAGGCTTCTCCAATTCTGTATCCGGAAAATTCCTGTTATTGCGCTTCTGCCATTGCGGCGGATTACTTACAAAATCACCATAACGGAACGGTGATGACCACCTTTACCGGTATTGGCAACAAGGCTGCAACCGAACAGGTTATTCTGGCCATGAGAGTGGTGGAGCGCTATAAACCAAACAACAGCTTTGAGAAACTGGCAGACTTACGCAGTCTCTTTGAAACCATGACAAATACTCAGATCCCAGGCCATACGCCTGTCATCGGAAGAAAAATCTTTTATATAGAATCCGGGCTGCATGTGGATGGAGTTTTGAAAAAACCATCCAATTATGAGTCCTTTCCTCCGGAACTTGTGGGAGCATCAAGAAAGGTGATCCTGGGAAAGCATTCCGGAGGTACGTCCATTCGATATAAGCTGAAGCAGTATCATATGGAAGACTGTTATCCAGTGGAGCATCTTCTGGAAATGGTAAAACGGCTCAGTATTAAAAAGGGCGGGGAAGTAACTGATGAAGAGTTTTTAACAATGATGAGTGAGTGTGATAAGTATGAAAAGGCGAATCAAAATAGTTGATACCACTCTTCGGGATGGCGAACAGTGTCCGGGCATCGTATTCTCACCTTCTGACAAGGTGCGTCTGGCTTTGTTTCTGGACAGCATCGGTGTTTCTGAAATCGAAGCAGGAATTTACGACGTGGGTACAGAGGGCGTTCATTATATCAGTGAAATTATGAAAAAGAAAAAGCAGGCAGTCATCTCCCTCTGGTCTAAATTAAACCCTGAGAATGTAGAAGAATCAGCCAGGCAGAAACCAGACTTAATTCATATCGGCACTCCGGTGTCCTATGCGCAGATTTACAATAAGTTAGGGAAAAATAAAAAATGGATTGAAAATTCCCTTCAGGAATGTATCAAAGTTGCCAGGGATTATAACATACCCATTACGGTGGGATTAGAAGATGCGTCGAGGGCAGATGTGGCATTTTTAGTTTCTTTAATTCGTCTGATGAAACAGCAGGGAGTGGAAACCATTCGTCTTGCAGACACGGTTGGGGTGTTGTTCCCCAGACGGGCAGGAGAGCTGGTGCGGGAAATAAAGCAGACAGGAATCACAATTGAGGTTCACGAGCATAATGATTTTGGAATGGCAGTGGCCAATTCCATGGTCATGGCACTTTCAGGAGCAGATATGGTAGATGGAACTCTGCTTGGGATCGGAGAACGGGCCGGAAACTGCAATCTCTATGAATTTGTCCATAGTGCAGCCCGTAAATTTGATCTAAGTGTCAGCAGTCTGGATATTAAAAAAGGGGAAAATCTTTTAAAATCCATAATGAATGGAGGAAAGAGAAATGATTCGGAAGATTAAATTTGAAGATGGCAGAAAGAAACTGGCGGAAGGAATTTTAAGTCTCTGCCGCGTTCTCTCCTTAGAAGGACAGGTGCTGGTAAACGGAGCTTACAGCTTTTCTGCCGCAGAGGTGGCAGGAAATCTTGAGGGAACGGATTTGTTTTTCAACCAGGGAATCCGTCTGGCAGCGGGAGCATTCGGTGAAATCAATCAGGCAACAGGCTGCGGAACCGGAGAGTCAGCACGTCTGGCGGCGGGGCTTTTGGCTTATTGTGAAAGAAGATCGGCTTCCGGAATCAGCCCGGTAATTCTGGCCAGGGAGCTGAAGGCAGCTGCAAAGACGCTGGAAGAATTTGTTCGTGAAAAAGCGATTTCCCTGTCTGATGCAAAAGCGGATCTGATAGAAGCCATCACCAAAGACCGGGAGACTGCCCAAATGGTTGTTGATGGATCAAACATGGGGGAAGTAGTTGTAAAAGATTCCATGTTTGGAAAAACCAGGCTGGAAATCACCAGAGGAATGCGCCTTGATGGAGGTTTGGCAGTGGGGGCGGAAGGAACGGTATCTGATGAGCTCCTCCTGATTGTGAAAACCCCAATCACATCCTTTTCAGGCATCTATCCTCTTCTTCAAAAGATCGGACAGCAGAATTTATTCATTCTGGCTGACGGGATAGAAGGGGAAGCCCTCACCCTTTTAAATACAAATGTAAAGCAGAACCGTATTCACGTCAGAGCCATGAAGGCGCCGGGAATGGGCAGGAGAAAAGAGGATCTTTTAGAGGACGCTGCGGTTTATACGGATACGGTGGTTTTTGATGGCATCTATCCGTGCAGAATGGAAGAAGTTTCTCCAGCTATGCTGGGTCGGACAAATGCGGTGACAGCGGCTGGTTCTTACACGATTATGAAGGGAAATACAGATAACAGCCGGATTAGCAGACGAATTGAGGGGATAGAAGAGCGAATTCGCGATCCGAAAACCAATTATTATGATAAGCAGAAGCTAAGAGAAAGAATTGCCGGATTAATGGGCTGTGCACCTGTCATCTATGCAGGCGGATACACCACAGTAGAGGCAAAGGAAGAGAAGCGAAGAATTGAATCTGCAGTGGCCTATTATCAGACCATGAAGCAGTACGGAGTATTAAAAAAAGAAGATTTAAATGACTTTCCAGTGGGATCAGAAGCAGAAAAGTTCCTGACAGAGTCCATAAAGCAAAGTTTTAAAAAAGAGGAAATCAGCACATATCTGCTTATTCTGATGATTCAAAAGATCTGCGGGATGATTGTTATGTGGCTGACAACCGGAGCCGTCATGGTGAGTACCGGATATGACAGAGAAGACTTAGAGCTGATCAAAAGCGGAGTGGATATAGAAAGGTTAAGGGGCTAGTATGAACATCAGGAAAGTAAAGCTGAAGCCCGGATTTGCATTAATGGAACTGGGAGGGGAATTCTGTATCTTTGATGAAAGAGACAGCCAGAATGGCTCCTTAGACGGCCTTCCATCGGTAAATGAGATCTGCATCTTCTTATGGAACAGCCTGGAGAGAGGGTCAGAAGTGGGGGAACTGATTACACTTTTATCCGAGGAAAAAAGCATTGACGAAGAAGATGCAAAACTTGAGCTGGAGGAATTTCTTGCAAAACTGATCAATGGCAATGTGGTTGAACTTGATGGGTAAAGGAGGAGCGGACAGGTGGAAAAAATAGCGGTAATAAGCAAAGATCAGGAACTGGTTCCTTTTTCGTATTGCAATCTGGTTGAAATATATGAAAAAAAAGAATCACAGTGGCAGGTGGTGCGAACTACGGCCTTTCCTCCCATAAAAGGGAATACGGTTGAGGAGTTGAGAAAAGAGACGGAAGCAATACTTACTCTCACAGAGGATGCAAAAGCAGTTCTGTGCAAAGAACTTTCAGGGATTCCATTTTCGGTATTCAACCAAAAGGGATATTGTATATTTTGTGCAGATAAAGCAGATCAGGGCACATTAGACGGAATGGTAAAGGATATAGAAGATAGTGATGAAAAACGAAGAAGGAAAGAAGAGATGATCCAAAATGCCGGACCTGTGGAAACGCAAACGCCTGGAATCTACTTTCTGGATTTGATGCAGCTTCAAAAGGAGTGCCCGGAGATTTCCTCGAAAAAGGCACTTTTAACCTTTCTTTCCAGTACTCCATTTTTGGAACTGCAGCTTGTCTGTGCACACGTTCCGCCATGGCTGGAAACAGATGATACCTATGAAAAAAAGATCCGTAAAGAAGAGGGCGGAGTACATATAACGGTAACCAGAAAACAGTGTTAGCAGGAGGGAAAAGCGATGCAAAATTATATGGTGTTAGACGCAAAGACACTTCAGACTCCTTATGGAATTCTGGGTGGAGTGGATTCCTTTCTCTGTCATCCAAACGGAGAACTTTCAGGAGTAATCCTGTCTGAAAAAAACATGATTGTTACTCAGGCCGGAGAGCTGATTCCGGCTTATACGGAAAACGGGAGAAGAAAAAAGAAACCGTCTGTGGAGTTTGACAGGCAGGGAATGGTGGTCAGTGTGGCACTGGAAGAACAGCAGGAGGTTCTTACCCCCATTGGAGAGCTTCCAGTTGAGCTGATCAAATTTTATTCCACCGGAGAGACTCACCGGATATTTATTCTGGATGGGCAGATAAGCGGGTTCTGGACGGAGGAAGATGAGCGGGAGCTTAATATTTCCCTGACCTTTGATCTTGGTTTTGCTGAACTTCGGGCAATGATTAATGGTCTTTGCTTTTATAAAAGCGGAGATATCAAAAGCATCACATTATATCCGGGTGAAAGGGCTGCCATACGGACTCCCATTGGAACGGTGGAAACAAAAGTAGGGCTATCCTTATATGAGTCGGGAAGTTTAAAATCAGTAGAACCGGCAGAGCCTGTTCTGTTATCGACGCCCATTGGAAGGCTAACCGCTTACGATCCGGATCAGATCGGAATCAATGCGGACAGCAATTCTTTATCGTTTACGGAAAATGGAGAGATAAAGGCTCTTATTACCTGTGATCACTCCATCTATGTACAGACAGAGGAAGAGGTGATGAAAAAACATTCTCCCCATATAAAACCCCATCCGCTCTACGATGAGATACTCACTGTATCGGGAATTAAAGTGGAGTTTTTCCCGGATTCAGGTGAAATAATGATTGAAAATGACAGATATAATCTGGAATCATGCGGATTCACCATAGAACCTTTTGTACGACCCGGAATGCACTGCAGTCCTTCCGACTGTGCAAACTGCTCTTTGTGCAACAAGGCAATGAGAGAATAAAGCAATGACACAAGAAAGAATGGAACTGCCAGATATTTTCATGGCGGTTCCATTCTTTTGATCGCTTAGTCTGATTTTGCAGCAGCATACTCTGTCTCACTGGATGAAGCATTGGCATGCCTGCCTTTTCCAAGAACAGTGGTATAGTAAAAGGTACCAAAACAGACAGCCGCAAATAGAATTCCAATTGGATAGGCGATTGTGGTGGAAATTTGCAGTCCTTCTTTTGCCATTAGTATGTAGGTGCTGGAGACGGCTGACATAAAGGTTGCGGGAAGCACTGTGATCCAGTAAAAACGTTTTTTTCGATATAAATAAACGCTTGCAGTCCATAATGCAATCATTGCCAGTGTCTGGTTGCTCCAGGAGAAGTATCTCCATACGATCTGAACATCAAACTGTGTCAGAACGGAACCAACTGCCAGAAGCGGTATGGTAAGGATCAAACGGTTTTTGATCGGTTTCTGGTCAAGTTTAAACCAGTCAGCCAGAGTCAGACGTGCACTCCGGTAAGCAGTATCTGCAGATGAGATGGGGCATGCGATGACTCCGATCATTGCAATAACGGCACCAACGGGTCCCAGAAGCTGAAAACAGATTTCATAAACAACGCTGGACTGTCCATTTCCGAGTGCGGTTAAAAGACCGCCGGTTCCATCATAGAAGGCAACTCCTGCAGCAGCCCAGATGAGCGCGATGACACCTTCTGCAACCATGGCACCGTAAAAAACCTTTCGGCCGTCCGCTTCATTGGTAAGGCAGCGGGCCATCAAAGGAGACTGAGTGGCATGGAATCCGGATATGGCACCGCAGGCGACGGAAATAAACATAGTGGGCCAGATTGGTGTCCCGGCTGGATGAAGATTGGAAAGTGTAATTTCCGGAATGTGATATCCTTTCAATAAAATCGCACCGCCAACGCCCACTGCCATCACAATCAGGCAGATTCCAAAGAAAGGATAGATTTTTCCAATCACTTTATCAATGGGGACAAAGGTTGCAATGAAATAGTAGATCAGTACCACAATCAGCCAAAATCTGGAATCCAGGACATGTGGTGTCAGCATAGCTAAGAGGTTTGCAGGACCGGTAGAAAAGGTCACACCAACCAATACTAGAAGAATCACTGAAAATACACGCATGATCTGCTTCATGACAGTACCAAGGTAGGAACCGGTCAGTTCTGACACACTGGCACCCTTATGCCGCATAGACATCATGCCAATCATGTAATCGTGTACTCCGCCGCCAAAAAGAGTCCCTAAGGTGATCCATAAAAATACACTTGGACCCCAGCAGGCTCCGGCAAGCGCCCCAAAGATGGGACCCAGGCCTGCAATGTTTAACAGCTGGATCAAAAAGATCCGGGGGGTCTCCATGGGAACGTAGTCACTGCCATCCGTCATGGACAGAGCCGGTGTTTCTCTGTCATCGGGGCCGAAAACTTTTTCTGTAATTCTGCTGTAGAAGAAAAAACCTGCAACCAGCAGCAACAGACATAGAAAGAAACTTATCATATACCTACCTCCTGTTATTGAAAAGACATCTCATTACTATTGATTATAATGAAATGTGCACAACAATAAATAAAAAATGGATGAAAAGCAGGTATTTATGCATAAACAGCAGCTAAATGCCAATGATCTGCCGGAGCTGCTTGATTTTTTCTCTTCCTACGGGGAGAATCTCTTTTTCGAACCCCTGCATCTTAACTGCCATACTGTTATTTGCCCATGGAAACATTTCTGATATATAATTTAAGTTAATCAGATAGCTTTTATGAATTCGGTAAAAATCACAGGAGGAAAGGCGTTTCTCGTATTCGCCTAACAGCTGGTTTTCCGTATAATCCCTGGTCTCAGTATGGATAATGCAGCTTCGGCAGCAGGTTTCTATGTAGACGATCTGTCTGATATCAAGAAGAATAATGGTCCGGTTGACATTGATGGGTAACTTATGTGCAGGAAAGAAAAAATCCTTTTTCGGAGAATTATCTAAATCCTGGCTGCATTTTTCGAGAATCCGGCGTAATCGCTCCGGATCAAAGGGTTTTAAAATATAGTTATTCACCCCCAGTTCAAATGCCTGGACTGCATATTGGGAAAATGCAGTTGCAAAGATGATCTGGGCATGAGGCAGCATACGTCTGGCTGCCGCAGCCAGTGTGGTTCCCTCCATATCATTTAGGCTGATATCCAGAAATAGAATATCAAAAAGGTGTTTGCCAAACAGCTCAAGTGCGGCGCAACCGCTGTCTCCTTCTATGATTTCGCTGTCAGGCAGGATTGATAATATCTGGTGTATCAGTTCTTTACGTGCCGGACGTTCATCATCAATGACTGCAATTTTCATAGGTAAATCCCCCTGTTTTCTACTAAAACATCTTTTTCCCGTGCAGTGGCATACTCCTCATCGTATTTTGAGTCAGGCGAGGCTGGAATGCTAAAGAAAATATCAGAGCCAGAATCAGAACTTTGGATATGAAGCCCATGCCCTTGTCCATAAATGCTTTTTAGTCGATTATGTACATTTTCAAGGCCCACTCCACCGTAGTGTTCCCCATGATATAGCTGGTGGATGATTGTTTCCGGAATCCCAGGTCCCTTGTCGGAAACGGAGATTTTTATGAATGATTCTTCCATATAAGCACAAATGGATACATAACGGTTTCCGTTTTTGTCAAAACCATAGCGGATTGCATTTTCTATTATTGGCTGAAGTATGAAAGCTGGGATCAGGCAGTTTATTTTTTCATCGGTTTTAATCTCTGTATGAAGCTTTTCTTCAAATCTGGCTTTTTCCAGTTCCAGATAGCTGGTAACATGTTGAAGTTCCGTCTTAAGTGTGTGCATGTAGGAATTGTGCTCCAATGTCTGTCTATAGTAGGAAGACAAAGTAAGAAGCAGTTCTCTTGCTCTGTCTGGATTCTCACGGCAGACGTAGGAGATGGTGTTGAGGGAATTATATAGAAAATGGGGATTGACCTGAGACTGCAATGCTTTCAATTCGGCTTTACGCCGTAATTTTTTCTGGTATTCCAGTTCGGACAACTCAAACTGTGTAGAAAAAAGCCTGGAAAGTTCCGAGGCAAAATTTAAATCCGACTGGGACTGCTGCCAGTGTTTTTTTAAAACCATGGTCAGACTTCCTGTAACCTGATTCATTTCAATGATGGGAGCTGCCATAATGATATGGTTTTTTAAAATGGAATAAAGAGGATCTCCTTTTGGGGCATAATGAAAGATGGTTGGTTTCCTGTCGTGGGTGGAGGCCAGAATTGGAAGAAGAAACGAATTATCATTCCTATCCATCAGCTCTAAATTGGTTTTCTTACCCAATATTTTTTCAGTATCTGTAATAAGAATGGCAGAGCAGTTGGTGGACTGAAAGATAATTTCTGCGGCGGCCTGCATATCCTGAGTGCTGTGCAATCCCTTGCGAAGATGAGGAAGACTTTGCTCTACGATTCCAAGAGCAAGGCGCATTCGCTCAGCAAACTGGCTGTCCTCCTCTAAAAACACCATATTAAAGGTGCCCAGAAATACTAACATACCAAGGGCGTTCATGGTCATCATGGGGAGTGAGATCAGCTTTACAAGCTGGACTGCTGCAGAAAAAGGTCGTGAAATAAGCAGAATAATCATCATCTGAAGAAATTCCACAAAAACTGTTAGAACAAAAACACTGGAACTGCCCATTTTCCCCGCCTTAAACCGGCTGGAGAAGAAAGAGCCTGCAAGCCCCTCAACCAGGGTGGAGACAGCACAGGCGGCTGCAGTAAATCCACCGATGTCAAACAGATAACGGTGAATCCCTCCGATTAAGGCGGCGCCCATTCCTACATATGGGCCACCTAAAAGACCTGCAGCCAGCACTCCGATTACCCGGGTGTTGACGATGGCTCCCTGGGCGCGGACACCTGTGTAGGTTGATATGATGCTGATTGAGCCGAATATTATGGCGAGCATGATGCCACATCCGGCTGAATGTTTATCATAAAGGAGCATACTCCGGACGATGGGGATTTTGGTCAGCAGAGTAGCGATCAGGACCAGTAGACCGATATTTAAAAGAAGACTGAAAAACATAGCACTAGACATAAGTTCCCCCTTTATACTGGTTGTTAAAATTCTGTTATAATTATACCAGATATTTTGCAGAAACACAGTGGGTAACTAATTCTAATACTTGACTTTTGCATATTTTCTTGCATTTATATTTTTAGTTA